>JBILYJ010000052.1:0-17974 GCA_044377795.1 Reyranella sp.
CCCAGCAGGAACAGGGGAAAGAACTGTGCAATGAAGCGGCCGGCGCTTTCCATGAAGGTCTGCGTCCAGTGGGCAAGCAAGGGTTCGCCGGCGAAGGCCGCGGCGATCAGCGCGGCGGCCGGTGCCAGCAGCAGGACGCTCCAGCCGCGAAAAGACAACCCAACGAGCAGCGCGAGGCCGAGCAGGATGCCGAGCAGACCCATCAGCCTATGTCCGGTCGATCAGTTGGTCGATGTCGAGCGTCGAGGACTTGCCCAGCGCGTCGCCATGGGCGGCTAGGAAGACATCCGCCGCACGCCGCCCTTCGTCACGCAGCATGCAGAGGAACGGCCATTCGGCATTGAGTTTGGAGGAAGCACCGAGCTCGCCCAGCAGATCGCTGCGAATCAGATGGATGCGCATGCGCGCCCAGAGCGCGCCTTCGCTGGTCCCGGCATCGGCGACCTGCCGCAACAGGGCGATCATGCGCAGTTCCTTGAGGAGGACGGCGTTGAACGAGACCTCGTTGAGACGATTGATGATGTCGCGAGCCGATTTCGGCGTCCCCGGCCGCTCGACGGGATTGATGGCGACCAGGATCGTGTCTTTGGAGGCGCACTCCCGCACCAGAGGCGTCATGGTAGGATTGCCGGCGAAGCCGCCGTCCCAGTAGGGATCGCCATCGATCTCAACGGCCTGGAACATCGTCGGCAGACACGCCGAAGCCATCAGGACATCCGGCGAAATCTCGTTATTGCGGAACACCCGCCCGCGCCCGGTCCGGACATTGGTGGCGGTGATGAAAAGCTTGATCGGTGCCTTTGCGAGCCGCGCAAAATCGACGTTGCGCAGCAGGATATCGTGAAGCGGATTGCCGCCCGAGAAGGCCAGGTCATATGGCGAGAACAGCCTCGTCATGATGTCCATGGCGACATAGGTGGGAGAATGGTCCAGCGTCCAGCGACCAAGCAGTACGTCGATCGGGCCGCGGCGCAGGGGACTCATCGCGGCGGCGTCCGAGACGCTGCGCCAGAAAGCTTCGAGCGCGGCGCGCGCGCCTTCGGCGCCACCCTTGGCATGCCCGTCGACGAGCACGGCGGCATTCATGGCGCCGGCCGAGGTGCCCGAGATCGCTTCGATGTTCAGCCAGCGCTCTTCCAGGAGCCGGTCGAGTACGCCCCACGTGAAGGCGCCATGCGATCCCCCACCCTGCAAGGCGAAATCGACGAGCAAGGGTTCGCGCTCCACCTTGCCGGAAGCGACTGGGGCAGTGTCGGATTCGGTCGGATTCTGTGGGTTCATGCGAGTAGTAAGTCGCATGCCGTGCCGGCTCCTGACAATTGCCGCAATGCAACAAAATTGCACTGGAACAAAAATTTCACACATAGTGTCAAATTAGACAGGAAATGTTCCGGTTCCCTCTCGACGGCTTGGGCGGCCAATCTTTGGCATCAGCCACGCGAGCCTGCACCATGGAGGCCATGGCACGGACAGACGGGATCGGCTGGCCTCAGCGCACAGGCGCGCTGTTCAGGCCCCGGATCTCAGCAGGAGCAGGCCGAAAGCCACCAGGAGGGCGAGCAAGATCGCCCCGACGATCGGCCAAGATTGCAGCCAAAGATCGATGCGATCACACGCGTCGCCGAATTTCCGCAGGATCCGGTTCACCCGCGGCTCTGTCATCACCGGGTCGTCCTCCGCGAGCGTGGGGTGATCATTTGCCGAGCGGCCGTCATGGCAGGATGCCGCCACCGAGCGGCAGGCGCCCGATCTGCAGGATACCGAACCCGCCGGGAAGCAGGCCCAGCCCTACGGCACAGAGCGCCAGCCCAAGCGTGACGGCTTGGCGGCCGAGCGAAACCGGCGCGAACTCGGCTTTCCCATTTGCCTTGAACAGGACAGCGACAAGCACGCGCAAGACATAGACAAAGCTCAACAGCCCCCCCACCATCGTCACCCATCCCAGCCACGACTGCCCGGTCGCGTTCATGGCGGTCTCCAGGAACTGCTTCGCGATGTAGCCGCCGCTGGGTGCCAGCCCCATCAGGGATATTCCGCCCACACCGAACGCGATCACCGTTACCGGCAAGGCCCGGCCAACTCCGCCGAGATCCTTCAGCCGGTCGTGACCGATGGCCTCTGCGACCAGGCCTGCTGCCATGAACATCGCGGCCTTGGCGAGCGCGTGGGATATCGCCTGCACGAGGCCGCCCGCCCAGGCATCGGCGCTGTCAGCGAGGTTCGCGCCGGCGGCCGTGATCAGAGGGAACATCAGGAACAGGTAGCCGATCTGCGCGACGGTGGAATAGGCGACCAGCAACTTGAGCCTGGCTTGACGCAACGCAAGCACGCTGCCGAACAGGATACCGCCCGCGCCCAATATGGCGATGAGCTGCGCCGAGGACGTGTTGACGACATTGGGCATGACGCCGAACCATAGTCGAAGCAGCAGGAAGAAGGACGCCTTGACGACCAGCGCGGACAGTATGGCGCTGGCCGCCGCCGGCGCGCCTGCATGGGCCGGCGGCAGCCAGAAATGCATCGGAAAGAGCGCCGTCTTGGCGAGGAGGCCGACCGTCATGAGGGCGCATGCGGCGATAGTCGCGATGTCGGGACGGACCCGTCCTGCAAGGAGAATGATATCGAGCGTCCCGTAGGAGCCGTACAGCAGGGCTGTGCCGAGAAGATAGAGTGCCGAACCCAGCAGGGCGAAAATCAGGTACCGCAGCGCGGCAGAAAGAGTCTCGGCCTTCCCGCCGAGACTGACCAGCGGGATGGCGGAGAACGTCAGGAGTTCAAGCGCGACATAGAGGTTGAACAGGTCATTGCCGAGCAACACCGCATTCATTGCGCCCCAAAGCCCAAGCAGCATCGTCCAGAATACGAGCTGCGTTCGGGTCTCGCGGCCGTCGGACGCATCGCCGCCGAACTGGGCCCGGGCATACAGCGCCGTCGCGCCGATAACAATGCTGGTGGTGAGCAGCATCGCAGCCGAGATCCCGTCTGCGCGCAACGCCACCCCGAGCGGGGGAGCCCAACCACCGAGCTGATAGACAAGCGCCTCGCCGCTATCAACGACCCGCCAGGCAATGGCCCCTGCCACGGCAAGTCCGGCCGGCACCGTCAACAGGGCGATGCGTGCGGCATGACGTCCGCCCAGCGCAAAGGCAAAAAGAGAACTGGTCACCGGCAGCATCAAGGCAAACACGAGCAGGAGGCCGCCTGACGTCGTCGCGAGACCACTGACTGCGTCGGGCGTCACGGCTGCTGGTTCCCGGCGCCTGGCTTCTCATTGTCGGGATTGTTCGCACCTTCGCGGTCTGCGGCCCTCACTTCCGATAGCCGCAGCAGCAATTGAACGGCCAGTGCGCTCGCCGCAAAGGCAACGACCAGGCCCGTGATGATGATTGCATGCGGGACCGGATCGCCGCTAACGCCGCCGGCCGCTCCGCGACGAGCCACCACGCCGAAAAGCAGAAAGATGCCGCTCCCCAGCACGTTGAACGCCAGGATCCGTCGTAACGGCCCAGCCGAGAGAACCAGGCCGTAGAGGCCGAGGCCGACCAGCAGCGCGCTGGCGATTCCGAATAGGGTGACGCCGTTCACCGCGGTGCCTCCCGGGAAGGCCAACCTGCCACCAGCATTCCGAGCGCGGCGGCGATCGACACGGTGAGCGCGGCCTCGATGCCGATGATCAAAGGCTTGGCCCAACCCTCTGGATAGGCGAGAAACGCCTCTGCGAACACGATACCGCCGAACCCTGCCGCCAGAAAAAGGGTCGGCCCGACCACGAGAACGAGGCGGAGCCGCTCGCTGGAGGTGTGCGGCGGCGCTGTGCGGCCAGCCATCCATGTCAGAATCCACATCGCTCCCAGGATGGTGCCACCCTGAAACGCACCGCCGGGCATGTCGGCGCCGATCCAGAAGATATGGACGCCGATCAGAATACCGACGGGAGGCAAGACACTTACAAGAAGGCCTAGGGGGCCGTTCACTTCTGGGGCCAATCTTGGCCCGGGACGGCCACCCCACTGGCCGTCTGGCGCCATTGACCAATCTCCGAGCAGGACCAGGACCAGCACGACGGCCTCAAGCAGCGTATCGATCGCCCGGTAGGCGAGCAGAACCCCCGTTACGGGATTGCCGAGCCCCGTCGGCGGCAGGTTCGCCACTGCAGCCAGGGTCTGGCTCGGCGCCGGAGTGGGCAGGTGCAGAACGGCCGCGACCAGGGCGACAGAAATCGTTGCGCAGAGCAAACCGACGGCGATCCGCATCGGAATGCCCGGTGAGGCTTCGTCTGCGACAGGCATCGAGCGCCGCAACCGCGAGGCAGCGGCAATCAGCAATACGCCGGTCACGCCCGCGCCGATGGCGGCTTCCGTGAGCGCCACGTCCACCGATCCCAGGCGTACCCAGGCGATCGCCAGCAACAGCCCATAGGCAACGAAGGCCAGGACTGCCGCAAAGGCCTGGCGCAGCGCCAGAATCGACAGGGCGACGGCGAGCAGTGTCAGCACCAGTATGGAATCGAAAAGAAATTCAGCCATCGAACCCGGCATCATCGGCTGGACCGCTGTTCCCGCGCCAGGCGGGCAATGAGCTGAGAGGTGGCTGCGCTGCCGAACAGCACCAGCAGCCAGACGAGAATCAGCTTGATGCCACCGAGCAGGCCGGGAGCCTGGAGGAGCAGGCCGAGTACGATCAGGCCAAGGCCGAGATTGTCCGCCTTGGTCAAGGCGTGCAGGCGGCTGAGGGTGTCGGGCAACCGCAGGAGTCCGACCGTGCCGGCCAGGAAGAACAGCAAGCCGGCCAGGATGGCGATGATGCTCAGCACGTGAAGTGTGTAGGTCATGGATCCTCCGCCCGATCCGGACCGCCCCCATGTGACGCGGCAAGGTAGAACACGACGCCGGCAAAGGCTGCGAGCAGTCCCACGCACAAGGCGACGTCGAGGATCGCGGCATTTCCGGAGGCTGTGGCCACGAGAAGAAGGGCGGCGATCCCGCCCGTACCCAGCAATTGAGCAGACATCATCCGGTCGGCATCGGTGGGCCCGAGCAGGATGCGAATGAGCCCTACCGCAACGGTGCCAGCCACAAACACCGCAGCAAGGAACAGCAGTTCAGACATCGATCTGCCCTCTGCCCATCGCGCGTGCGAGGAGCGCTTCGTCCCTCGCCATCGCAGCTCTCACCGACTGCCCCGTGTCGAGGCAGTGCACCTGCAAGACGCCGTCGGCATCCTCTCCCGCCGGAACCGTACCCGGCAGCAGACTCGACACGGCATAAAAAATGTCCCGGTCGCGCCCCACCAAGGTCTCGCAGGAATAGCCGACGATCCCCGGCGCAATCGGGAGGCGTGGATCGAACACCCGCCGCGCGACGTCGGCTCCGGCCAGGACCGCCGACCAGGCCAGGCGCACTGCCACGCCCGCGAGCGCGATGGGTCGGAAGGGCGATACGCCCGCAGGCACGAGATACAGGCTGAACCACGCGGCCAGCGCCGCCACGATGGCACCGATCACCAGCGAACCGGGGGCAGCGCCCGAAATGACCAGCCACACGACAAAAAGCCACGCCCAGCGAAGGGCCCCGCTAGATACGTAGCCCGCACCATCTGACGCGGAGCGTTTCATGGCAGCAAGCCGGGTTCGCAGACCGGCAGCCCTTGGGCTTGAAGCCCTATGCGACAAAGCTGCGCGATGAACGAACGAGGCATCTCTAAGTCTCACAAACTTGCTTGATCTCTTAGACCGCTTTCCGATCGCGAGAACATATCTGTTCAGCCTAGCGAATTATTTTGACAATTGCATCAAGGCTGCGTCCGTCATCAACGATTTGGTTCATGCGCTGTACAGTGTTCGTCGCGGCGTCGGTCTCCAGAGACTTCATCGTTTAGCTTGGCCTTCACCTGAGGAGTTCCGCGACGACGAGCGGAACCAACTGCTTCAGCTTCCGCTATTGTGCGGTTTGTCTGGAATGGCGAGTGCTGGCTTTGCTAGAGCTGAGGAGTGGCAAACGCACACAAATGTGATCGTGCCCTGCCGGCGATCTTCTCCGGCAATTTTCATCGTTACCGTCCAGTTCTCTCTTTTGACCGCCCCGGCACGCCATTCCTGGGCAAGAGAGAGAACTTCTGCACACGACGTTGAAGGCCCGTTTCGCGCCAATTTCTCCAGGACGGCGGGACTGCCTTCAAGGCGCACGGCTCGATGGTCGTACGAAGCGCATGGAGAGGACCCTGCCGCTTATCCTGCAATGGGACGAGAGCTTGGACATCGGCTCCGACACGCTCACCGCGAGGCTCAACAAGCGGCAATGCGGGAGAAGGCGAAGCCTGATTGATCGCGCGTTCAGTGGAAAGCGTGCAGCCCAGCCACGAACCTGTCGCCCCCGCGACTGTTCGGATTCGCTGAAACGACGGCGAGGCGACCGCGCTGAGGAACGGGCTTCAATACCCTCGGGTGAGCTGGTCTACCCACCGCCGCCGCAACGCTTGCTCTACCCGATGCGGCGGCTGCTGACTTACAAGGGTGAGGTCATCTGGATCAGGAAAAGACGTAAGGACTCTAGCGATCGAAGAGGACCGTCGTGCATTACGAGACATGGCGCGCCGCCATGAACAGCGCGACCAGGAACGGTGTCGTGAAGGGCAGCCAGAAGCGCCAGTTGTTGCCGCGCGCGAGCGCGTCGGAAGTCTCGAGGACCGCCACGTCGGGTGAAGCTGCGTCATAGCGGACCGTGACGGCGGCGTTCGCCGGATATTTCTCGGCGAGGCGGAAGATCAGATCCTTGTCGGCGACGAACCGCGGCGCGAAGCCAAGCGTCGTCGATGTCAGGCTGCGACCGTCGACGGTGTAGGAGTATTCGACGTCCAGTGCCCACAAGGCGGAGGCCCAGCCGGTCATCCGTCGCTCGATCGCGCTCGACCGGATGATCGCCGGAGCGATCGGCCACGATCGGGCTGCGGTGTTCAGGGCCTCCTTGTACTTGCGATCGGCCACATGATAGGCCGCGATGGGAAAGCACATCGTGCCCAGCAGGCCGAAAGCCCCAAGGGCCGAGGCCTCCCGGCCAACCAGCTGAAAATCGTCGAACCCGCCCAGCAGCAGGACGCCGAAGAACGGAAGGGCGGCTCCCACGAACGGCGCGATGGGAACGGCGACACGCCAGAAGGCGACACGCGATGCGACGGTCACCCGATCACTTTGCCCTTAGTCTTGAGCGCAAGGGCGCCGCCTTTCCTGGCCTCGTCGTCAGGATCAAGCACGCCGCGAAGTGCCCAGGACGACGCTCGGTTGGGATCGATCCTGATTGCCTCGTCGAGCAACGCCGTGAAAGGCAGCACTGCCGTCATCACCAATTTCAAGTTCATCGGATCGTCCCATCTGGGCGAAGTGTGACGAGGACGGGACGAGCCAGTCAAGGACCGGTCGCCTGAGCAGACCCCAATCCATATCAAGTCGGTCAGGGCCAGCTGCAAGGAGAGTTACGGGCCCCTCGGGCCTGATAGAGTGACCTCCGCAATGATGCCGGACACTCGCCGATGCTCTCGATGCTCTCCCGCTTGTTGAAGACGGCTGGACGATTTGTGCGGACCTTCGCCTGGGTCGCCGCTTGCCTCGCCGTCTTGTTCGCCGGTCTGTTCATCCTGCCCCGGGCGATCGACTGGGAACCGCACAAGGCGCGTCTCGCGGGGTTTCTGGCGGAAGCGACGGGGCGCGAGGTCGTCCTGGGCGGTCCGCTCGAGATCGCCCTGCTGCCGCAGCCGATGCTCGTGGCGCAGCAGCTTCGCCTCGGTAACGCGCCGGGCGCCGTCACGCCGCACCTGCTCGAAGCGCGGCGGTTAATGGTGACCCTGTCCTGGTCGGCGCTGATGCAGGGACGCATCGAGCTGGCGCAGGTCATCGTCGACGAGCCGCGCCTGGTGCTGGAGCCGGGCGCCGACGGCGGACCCAACTGGCGTCTGCGCCTGCCCGAAGCCTGGGCGGGGCAGGGATCGACCGCGCCCAGTCTGGCGCTCACGCGTCTGGAGATCCGGAACGGCCGGGTCGTTCATGCGACCGGCCTGTCGGGCCTGCCCCTCGAAGCGCAGGCCATCTACCTGTCGGGGTCGCTCGCGCCGGGCGATGGCGTTCTGCACCTGCACGGAACCGCCGTCGTCAACGGCGTCCCGGCGACGCTGACGCTCGACCTCAAGACAGCCGTGACGGCCGATGCGCCGATCGGCCTGAAGCTCGGCGTGCCGGGCGGTCGCCTCGTGTTCGCGGGTTGGCCCGGAGAGCGCACGGTTCAGGATCCGCTTCGCGGCCGCGTGTCGTTCGACAGCGGATTCCTGCCCGAGTTCGTCCAATCGGTCACGACGCTGACCGGCCGGCGGCCGATGCGGGTGAACGAGGCGATCGCTCGCACCCTGGCCGTTTCGGCCGATGTCGAGCTGGCGGACGACCGGCTGTCGATCGACGATCTTGATTTCAACCTTGCGGGCGAACGGATCCTCGGCAGTCTCGCGGTCGTCGGGGGCGAGACGCCGCTGGTGAGCGGGCGGCTGGTGGCCGCCCACCTGGATGCAGATCGCTGGTTGGAGCGACTGCAAGGACAGGCGCTGTTCGTCGCACCGACCGGCGGTTCGGCGCAGGCTGCTACCGAACCGTCCGAGCCGTCCGGCGACGACCTGCCGTCGGTGCAGGTGCAATTGACCTTCGAGGTCGACACGGTGCGCTATCGTCGCGACACGGTCCGCGAGGTCGCCGTGACGTTCCGGTACGAGAACGACGTCCTGCACCTGCAGGCGCTGAAGGCCGTGCTGCCGGGAGACTTCCGGCTGAATCGGAAGGTCGGCTTCGAAGGCGACGCGATGCACGCGGGATACGACGGCGTCATCGAGGTCGAAGGCACAAACCTGCGTCAGACGCTGAAGTGGATCGGCATCGATACGACCTCGCTGCCGCCGGACCGCCTGCAGACGCTGCGGATATCGGGCAGGACGCGGCCCGCAAAGGGATTCGTCCGCGTCACCGACGCGACCTTCGAACTCGACGACCAGCAGGGCACGGCGACCGCCGACATCGCCTACTCGATCCCGACCGTCATCACCGGCCGCTTGCATCTGCCGCATCTGAACCTCGACGCCTACCAGCTGAGCAGTGCGGCCCTGCAGGGCTTGATGCCCGTTCCCGACGCAGCTCCGGTCTCGCCGACGGCAGGCACCGAGCCTCCGCCGCCGGTGCTGGATCTGAAGGCGACGATCGACAGAGTTCTCTACCGTGGCGAGACGGCTCGCGGTGTCGATGCCCATGCCGTCATTCGCGGCAACGAGCTGAAGCTGAAGCACGTGGGCGTGGGCGATCTTCTGGGTTCGCACCTGGAGCTCTCCGGTTCGATTGCCGACTTCGGGACAGACCCACGCTTCGATCTGGCGTACCGGGCCGTCGTTCGCGACGCCGACCGGATGCTCGACTATGCCTCCCTGCCGCGCTTCGTCCACGGGCGCATCGGGCCGGCCCAGGTGGCGGGCCGCGCCGTCGGAAACCTGAAGGAAGCGGTCCTCTCCGACCTGTCGGTGGCAATGCTCGGGACCACCATAACGGCGGCGGGCCGGCTCTCCTTCGAGGCCGACCGTCGCTTTGACTTTCCCCGCTTCTCCCTGGCCAGCCCCGATATCGGTGCGCTCGTCGCGGTGGCGAGCGGCGGCGCCCGCCGGAAACTGGCGGAGGTCGAGGCCAACGGCGCCTTTCGCGGCGATGCCGCGCACGCGACGTTCCGGGGCGACCTCGAGATCGACGGCATGGCGATTTCCGGCGAGCTGTCCTCGACCCTGGTCGCTCGCCCGCATATCAAGGCATCCCTGCGGGCGCCCGCCGGGTTGCGGCTGGATCGCTGGTTGCCGCACGCGCCTCGCTTCGGCGAGGCGCGTGCGGGCGGTTCCCGGGCGAGCGCTTCGGCATCTCCGGAGATTGAAAGTCTGACGGCCTCGCTGCGCGCGTTCGATGCGACGCTGGCGCTCACGATGCCTGGCCTGGCGTGGGGCCCCTTTACTGCGGAGACCGTCGACCTCGCCGCGAGCCTGCGCGGTGGGGTCATGGAGGTGACGCGGTTGGCGGGCACCCTTGAAGGCGCCGGCCTCGAGTTGTCGGCAACGATCGATGCACGGCGCGCCGTGCCGGTCATGGACGTGAGGGGCGGGATCCGCGACATCGACATTACGCGCATCATCGCCATCGCCGGAAGTGCCAACGAGTTTGGCGCCGATCAGTTGGCCGTGGCCCTCGAGGGCAGGCTGAACCTGGAAAATCTCGCTTTGAGGGTCGAAGGCGAAACGATGGAAGAGTTCATCGCGTCGGCGGTGGGACGCGGAGTCTCCAACGGCGAAGTCCGCGCAAGTGTCGTCCGGGGATCCGCCTCCTTCGCCTCCTTCGCGACCGGCGTAGCCAGCCTGTTCAGCACCGAGATGGGCTTCACGTCCGCCGTCATCGATGGGTTCGTAGGGAGCTGGATCGCGACGAGAGGCGGCTTCGAGGTCGCCGGCGGCATCGTCACCTTTGACGAACACACCGTCCGCGCGCCGCATGCAACGGCCTATGTCAGGAGCCGACTCGATCTGCGGCAACGAGCGGTGGACGCGTTGATCGCCCTCGATACCGGTACGCCCGGTTCGATGGACTATCTGATGTCCGTGCGAGGCCCATTGGAGGCGCCGACCCTGCGGGCCGAGCCACGTCGCTGACGCCGGAGCATTTGCTTCGACGCCCGCTTCTGGCCGCTCCGTCACGCCCTGGCGCACCTCGACAGATCAGGCAAGGAGCAGCAGCCAGCCTGCCGCGAGCAGCATGCTGATCAGCGACACCGGCACACCGGCGCGTGAGAACTCCGCCAGGGAGACCGGCGTGCCGCGCTTGGCCGCTTCCTCCACGACGATGATCCCCGCCAGGCTACCGAACACCACGACGTTGCTCGCCATGGCGGTTCCCAGCGCCATCGCCGCGCCCGTCTGCTCCGGGTTGCCGCCCTGGATATAGGGCATGAGAAGCAGGACCGCGGGATTGTTGCCGACGATGTCGCTCAGCACGCCGCTCCCGATCAGCAGAGCCACCGGATGCCTGAGGTCAAGGCCCCATTGCGTAAGGTCGGCGATCATCCGCTGCGGAATGCCGGTGCTCGCGAACGCGGCATTGACCACGAACAACCCGCCAAGAAGAATGAACAGGTCGCCGTCGACGTGCTTCATGACGTCGGCGGAGGCGATGCGGCGGTTCAGGAGCAGCACTGCACCTGCGGCGAGGGCGATCAGCTCGCGGGGCCACTCGGTCAGGCAGAAGGCTGCAACTACCAGCACGGTCACCACGGCGGCCTTGGCGATCTCGACCCGGTCGAGCGGCACCGGTGGCGGCGCAGCGGCGGCTGACGCGGGAGCGGCGTCATCGTTCATCCAGCGTCCCCGGTACAGCAGCACGAGCACGCCCCAGATCACGACCAGCGACAGAAGCGACGGCAGCATTGCCGCGCGCATGAGCCCGACGAAACTGAGGTCCAGCCCCTGGGCAATGATCATGTTCTGCGGGCTGCCGATGATGGTGCCGGCCGATCCCGAGTTGGCGGCAAACGCGAAGCCAAGCAGGAAGGGCGTGGTGTTGAGACGGCGCGCCAGGCAGAGCTGCACCAGCAGGGGGACCATGGCGACCACGACGACGTCGTTGGTCAGGATCGAGGACAGCACGCCCGAGGTGACGATCATCACGGCAAGCAGCTTTGCGGGCCCGAGTTCGAGTGCGGCGGCACGGGCCGTGAGCCAGCCATAGAAGCCCGAGACGGAGAACGCGCCCGACACGATCATCAGGCCGAACAGCAGCGCCATGGTCGGAAAGCTCACCGACGTCCAGGCGGCGTCCACGTCGATCTTCCCGAACACCAGCATCGCGATGGCGCCGAGCAGGGCCGCGCCCGTGCGGTCGACGCGAAAGCCCGGGAGCCGGCCCACTGCCATCGCGACGTAGGTCGCGAGGAAGATCGCGACGGTCAGGGCCATGATGCCGGCTGCCCGTTCAGGTCGGCCCTCATTCCTTCGAAGCCTTGTGATAGGCCTTGCGGCTCTGGTCCAGGTCGACTGTGGGCTTTGGCATCTGCAGCTTCATCCCTTCCATGGCTTCGCAGATGATTTGCGATACCGCAAGGTTTCGGAACCACTTGTGGTTGGACGGGATGACGTACCACGGAACCCTGTCCGTCGAGCAGCGCTCCAGCATGTCCTCATAGGCCCTGACGTAGTCGTCCCAGTACTCGCGTTCCTTGTAGTCGCTGTCGCTGATCTTCCATTGGCGCGCCGGATCATCCAGCCGCTGCTTGAAGCGCTCGAGCTGCTCTTCCTTTGATATCCAGAGGAAGAACTTCAGGATCGTCGTGCCGCTGTCGGCCAGCAGGTTCTCGAATGCGTTGATGTGTTCGTAGCGGAGGGACCATGTCTCCTTGGGTGTGAGCCCGTGCACGCGCACCACCAGCACGTCCTCGTAGTGGGAACGGTTGAAGATCGCCACCTGGCCGAGTTCCGGAGCATGCCGGTGAACTCGCCACAGGAAGTCGTGGCCGCGTTCCTCGGCTGTAGGCTGTTTGAAGCCGGTGACGGCGCAGCCCTGGGGACTCATGGCGCCGATGACGTGCCGGCACACCCCGTCCTTGCCCGCCGCGTCGATGCCCTGCAGCACGATGAGCACGGAATGGGCGCGCTCGGCATAGAGCGTGTACTGCAGCGTCCTGAGCTTCTCGAGATGGGCGGCGATCTCCGGCGCCGCCGTGTCGGCGGATTCGTGCTTGCCGTGGAAGCCGGGATCGATGTCCTTGAGCCTGACCTTGCGTCCCGGCGCCACGATCAGCTCGCGTGCGTAGTTCATCGCGGCACTCCTTTTCAGCTTATGGACTTCGGCTGGAGGGGCACGTGGCCCTGCAGCGATTGCGTTACGATCGACACACTGCGCAGGCGGCCTGCCGTGCGATTGTCGATCGTCCGCTCCGTCGCGAGGCGAACCGCACCGAGCACGACCATCCAGACGAGATTGTAGGCCCACACCGCCGCGATCGCTTCCCAGGAGATCGCGGGCACCAGCCAGCCGAAGCCGCACATCAGGGCGGCCATGACCTGCGTGGCCGCAATGGCGCTGAACAGCGGCGCTGCCGGGAAGGGCGGCAGGAAGAACCAGCGTTCCGTGCGGGTGACGAACAGCAGGAGATGCCCGCCGACCACGAGCTGCAGGAACACCGCGGTCTGCAGATGGGCGCGGTCGTCGAGTGCGAACCAGGCGTTCCAGGCCGGGTTGGAGAGCACCTCCATGCCGATCAGCAGAAGGCCGAAGGCCTGGGCCACGGAGAACAGGCCCAGCACCGCCGACACCGAAAGCAGGCGCGTCATTCGCCATCGGATCGGACGCTCGGACACCGGCGTGTTGTCGTAGGCGATGGTCATGATCGGGATGTCGTCGAGCAGCGACATGATGACGATCATGATGGCTGTCAGCGGCTGGAAGCCCAGCGTGATGGAAGATAGCACCACCAGGAACATGATCGTCATGGTGAGCGCGACGCGGTAGATCATGTAGCTGGTGATGCGACCGAAGATGCGACGCGCCTCGTCGATGGCGCTGTTGATCACCGAAAGGCCCGGCGAAGTCAGAATCAGAGCGGCCGCGCCGCGTGCGGCGTCGGTGGCGCCGGACACCGCGGTGCCGCAGTCGGCCTGCTTCAGGGCCGGCGCGTCGTTCACGCCGTCGCCGGTCATCGCCACCAGGTGGCCGCGGCCCTGCAGGGCCTTGACGATGGCGTACTTGTGCTCCGGGAAGACCCTCGCAAATCCGTCCGCCGTCTGGATTGCATCGACGATGTGCGGCGGCACGTTGTTGGGATCCATGTCCTTCGGGAAGGCGTCGGCCGCGGCGATGATATTGGTGCCGAGCCCGAGCTGCCGCGCGGTCTCGCGCGCGATCGCGGTATCGTCGCCGGTGATCATCTTGACGGTCACGCCCTTGGCGCGCGCGAGGTCGATGGTCGCCTTCGAATCGTCGCGTGGCGGGTCGAACATCGGCAGGATGCCGAGCAGCCGCCAGGTCGCCCCGGCGTCGTCCGAGCGTGCCACGCCCAGCGCACGGTAGCCCCGCGCGCCCAGCTCCTCGACCGTCTTGTGCACGGCCGCAGCGACTTTTTCGTCAGCCTTGACGAGTTCGGCGATCACCTGCGGCGCACCCTTGGAGACGACGATCCCGCGTCCGTCGGGCGTGGTCACGTGCGCCGAGGTGCGCTTGGTCACCGGATCGAAGGGCGTGAAGCCGGTCTGCTTCCAGGCCGTCAGGGACCGGGGGTCCTTCAGCGCCTCGATCACGGCCGTGTCGATGGCGTCGCGGTCCTCGATCTTCGAGGCCAGCGCGCCGGCGAGCACGACCTCCTGCCCGTCCGTTGCGGCGAACAGGATCGGGTCGCCGAGTTTGAGCTGGTTCTTGGTGAGCGTGCCGGTCTTGTCGGAGCAGAGGATGTCCACCCCGGCCATCTCCTCGATCGCCTCCAGCCGCGACACGATCGCCTTCTGGCGCGACAGCGCGAGCGCACCCAGCGCCAGGGTGACGGAGAATACCGCGGGCATGGCGACGGGGATGGACGCTACCAGCAGGACGAGCACGAACTGCAGGATGCCCAGCGCATCGCCGGTGCTCCAGGAGTCGGCCACGACGATGTCGTGGTAGACGCGAAAGGCGACCATCACGGCGGCCAGCGCCAGCGCCAGTACGATCAGGAAGTTGCCAATCTGGAACATGGCTTTCTGCGCGTGGCTCGCCGCGCCGGCGCCGGCCACGAGCTTGGCGGTGCGGCCGAAGAAGGTGAGGGAGCCGGTGGCGATGACCACGCCCTCCATCTCGCCCTGCTTCACGACGCTGCCGGAGTAGGCTTCGTCGCCGATCTTCCGGGCCAGGGGCAGCGATTCGCCGGTGAGGGCGGACTGGTCGATCGCCGCGTAGTCGCCGCCGACGAGGCGCAGGTCGGCGGGCACGATCTCGCCCAGGCGAATCTTCACGATGTCGCCCGGCACCAATGTCGAGGCGGCGATGTGGCGCCACGTTCCGTCCCGCCGCGCCGTGGCCACGGGCGCCAGGCCCTTCTTGAGGGCCGCCAGCGCGTTCGAGGCCTTCATGTCCTGCCACAGATCGAGGGCAGCGTTGAACAGCAGCAGCGCGGCGATGATGGCGAAGTCTTCCCAGTGGCCCAGGAACGCTGAAATGGCCGCAGCTGCTTCGATGAGATAGGCGATCGGTCCCATGAAACAGCCGAGGACCTTCGCCGCGAAGCTCTTCTCCTTCTCGATGATGGCGTTGGGACCGTACTGGCTGAGGCGACGGCCCGCCTCCGCTGCCGACAGACCTTTTCCAGGAACCGTGTCCAGGGCGGCGAGCACGTGCTCGATGGGCAGCTTCTCGAGATCGGCCACTGCCGCGGCATCCTTGCCGGGTTGGCCGGTTGTTGCGGCTGTGTCCATGACGATCGCCCCCGCTGTCGTTATCCGCTGTTCGTCATCGCTGGCTGAGAGCGTGAGCAGCAATGATCATCCGATTGTACTTATTGGGACGGCGTGGGACGGGAACATGATCTGGATCAAGGAAGCAGCTGCTCAATTCACAGCGACGCGTACACCGGTGGCGACTTCGGGTGCCCCGCGCGCTCATTCCGCGCGTGGCGGCCGCGTCCGGCGCCCGAAGTTTGCCGGCACTTGATTTGTCTCAATGTCCGTCCTTCGCGAATCGCTAGCGTGCGTCTCGCACATGCAGAAGGCGGTGATCGACATGATGCGCGACGAAAGTGCTTCCGTCGCGGCCTCGCCGGCCGAGCGCGATTCCTGTGTCGTCACGGCGCTGTCGGACATCACCGATCGGGCGCTCCATGCGGCGATGGCGCGGTTCACGATGGGGCTCTCGCCGGCGGCGATCGCGGCGGCCTATCTCGACTGGCTGGTCCATCTGATGGCGGCGCCCGGCAAGCGCCTGCAATTGATCGACAAGATGGCGCGCAAATCTTTGCGCTTCGCCGACTTCGCCTGGCAACAGGCGCAACAGCCCGGCAAAGCTGCTGCGGCGATCGAGCCGCTGCCCCAGGACCGGCGCTTTGCCGGTGAGGCCTGGCAGCATCCGCCCTTCAATCTCTTCTACCAGGGGTTCCTGCTGCAGCAGCAGTGGTGGCACAATGCGACGTCCGACGTCCGCGGCGTGACGCGCCATCACGAGGATATCGTCAGGTTCGCGTGCCGGCAGATGCTCGACGTTTTCGCGCCGTCGAACTTTCTGCCGACGAACCCCGAACTCCAACATCGCACCTTCGAGACTGGTGGGCAGAACTTCGTCGCCGGACTGCAGCACCTGTTCGAAGACTGGCAAAGAGTCGCCAGCGGCAAGAAGCCGGTGGGCGCCGAGGCCTACGAGGTCGGGCGCAACGTCGCGACGACCCCCGGCAAGGTCATTTTCCGCAACCGGCTCATCGAGTTGCTGCAATACGAGCCGGTAACTCGCCAAGTCCATGCCGAGCCGGTGCTGATCGTGCCGGCCTGGATCATGAAGTACTACATCCTCGACCTCTCGGCGCAGAACTCGCTGGTGGGATACCTGACCGCGCAGGGCTTCACCGTGTTCATGATCTCGTGGAAGAATCCTTCCGCGGAGGATCGCGACCTGGGCCTCGACGACTATCGCCGCCTGGGCGTCATGGCGGCTCTCGATGCCATTGGGGCCGTCGTCCCGGGGCGCCAAGTGCACGCGCTGGGCTACTGCCTGGGCGGAACCTTGCTCGCGATCACCGCGGCGGCCATGGCGCGCGACGGCGATTCACGGCTCAAGACGATGGTGATGCTGGCGGCGCAGACCGACTTCAGCGAGGCCGGCGAGCTCATGCTGTTCATCGATGACAGCCAGATCGCGTTCCTCGAGGACACGATGTGGGAGCAGGGCTTTCTGGATGCGAAGCAGATGGCGGGTGCCTTCCAGCTGCTGCGTTCCAACGACCTCGTATGGTCCGTGGTCCTGCGCCGCTACCTGATGGGTACACGCGAGCCGATGAGCGACCTCATGGCCTGGAACGCCGATTCCACGCGCCTCCCTTACCGGATGCATTCGGAATATCTGCGGGGCCTGTTCCTCGGCAACGACCTGGCCGAGGGAAGGTACCGGGTCGAGGGCCGGCCGATCGCGCTGACCGACATCAGGGTCCCGATCTTCGCCGTCGGAACCAGCTGGGATCACGTGGCGCCCTGGCGGTCGACCTACAAGATCCACCTGCTGGCGGACACCGAAGTCACCTACGTGCTGACCACTGGCGGCCACAACGCCGGCATCGTGTCCGAGCCGGGCCGTGACGGCCGCCATCACCAGGTCATGACCAAGAATGCCGAGGATCGTTATGTCGATCCCGAGACGTGGGCAGCCATCGCGCCGCAGCGCGAGGGCTCGTGGTGGCCAACTCTCGCCGCGTGGCTCACGTCACGTTCGGAGGGCGGGCAGCCGCCGCCACAAATGGGCAAGCCCTCGGCAGGACTGGCGCCCCTCTGCGATGCGCCCGGCACCTACGTGCTGCAGGACTGACGCAGCGCCTTAGCG
Source organism: Reyranella sp. (assembly GCA_044377795.1). Classification (GTDB taxonomy): domain Bacteria; phylum Pseudomonadota; class Alphaproteobacteria; order Reyranellales; family Reyranellaceae; genus Reyranella. The sequence goes on from JBILYJ010000052.1 coordinate 17,591, forward strand.
CCAGAAAATGGCGAGCAGGATGATGATCGGAATCGGAATGCCGAGCATCCAGAGCAAAATCGAACGGCCCATTGCGATCTCCTTTGTGTCGAGGCAATTGCGAACGGGCCACCGGCCTTGAAGGTTGCGCAGGCTCCTCCAACTCGCATGATGTCCCGCCGCTCGCGTCATGCTGACGGGAGTAGCGTTCCTTGGCTCTTCTCGACGGCCGCACGATCCTGATCGTCGAAAACGATCCGGCCATCGGTCTGGACCTCAGAGGCTGGCCGGAAATGAATTGAATCAATTCAAGCCCTTACCTCATCCTGAGGAGGCCACGAAGTGGCCGTCTCGAAGGATGGGCAACAGACGAAGTGCTCGTGCCCACCCTTCGAGACGCATCGC
>JBILYJ010000434.1:0-4692 GCA_044377795.1 Reyranella sp.
CATCGTCGATGCCTGCTGCAAGGCTTGGACTGACCTTCTCGCCACACCGCAAAGGATCGCATCCATCACAAGCCGGCGATGGGCTGAACTGTCATGAGTTCTGTCGCTTGGTATCAGACGTCCAGGATCGGCGTGAAGCCGCCATAGATCATGCGCTTGCCGTCGAACGGCATCTGGTGATCCTTCATGCGCTGGTCTTCCATCATCTTCTTCCAGCCCTCGTCGCGGACCTGCTTGGAGGGCCATTCGACCCATGAGTAGACGATCTTCTCGTCGGGCGTGGCCTTCACGGCGCCCTTGTAGTCGGTGACCTTGCCGTCGGGCACGTTGTCGCCCCAGGTCTCGACGACGCGCACCGCGCCATAGTCCTTGAACACGTCCGCGGCCTTCTTCGCCATGTCGAGATAGGCCTGCTTGTTGCCGGCCGGCACCGCCGCGAGGAAGCCGTCGACATAGCCGGTCTTGCCACCCTTCGCGCCGGCCTCGTCAAGGATCGGCGTGAAGCCGGCGACGATCATGCGCTGCCCGTCGAACGGCATGTCCATGTCATGCATGCGCGGATCGTTCATGACCTTCCGGTGCGCTTCCTCCGCGACCTCCTTGCTGGGATATTCGATCCACGAGAAGACCACGACTTCATCGGGCTTGGCCTTCACGGCGCCCTTGAAGTCGGTGAGCTTGCCGTCGGGCACGTCATCGCCCCAGGCCTCGACCTGGCGAGTGGCGCCGAATTCCCTGGCGATCGGCGAGAAGGCGGCGGCGGCCTTGCGATAGGCCTCCTTTTTGTCGGCTGGCACCGGCAAAACAAATCCCTGCACGTAGGCCATCAGTTCCTCCTGCTGGTTGATTTCAAGCGGAAAGGTTGATATCAACGTAATAACGACATGTCAAAGAAGCTGAACGCCTCGTTCGATACGACACGGCACGTCTACGACCACTGCCTGTGTTTCGCCGCCCAACGTGCCGCACGCGCGCTGGCGCGCCGCTTCGACGAAGCCCTGTCACCGCTTGGTCTCACCAGCGGCCAGTTCTCTTTGCTGACGTCGCTCAATCGGCCCGAGGCACCGTCGATGGGCTCGATCGCCGCGCTGCTGGTGATGGATCGCACCACGCTCACCGCCAACCTGAAGCCGCTCGAGCAGCGCGGCTTCGTGGAGATCGCCGTGGATGATGCAGACCGCCGGGTGCGGCGGCTCATCCTGACGCCGGCTGGCCGTCGGGTCCTGCAATCGGCCCTGCCGATCTGGCAGGAAACGCACGGCGAGATCGACCGTCTCGTGACGCCTCATGATGGGAAGGCCCTCCGCAGCGGCCTGCGGGCGTTGGCCTAGCGCGTCAGGCGGCGAGGGCGCCGATGCCCGCTGCTGCGAGCGGCAGGGCGACCAGTGCGAAGAGCGTCTGCATCGCCGTGATCCCGGCCATCAGCGGCGCGTCGCCCCCCAGTTGGCGCGCCATGATGTAGGCCGAGGACGCCGTCGGCAGGGCCTGGAGGAGAAGGGCGGTGACGAGCGCCGGTCCCGTCAGGCCCATGAGCGAGGCGACGGCGACGGTCACGACCGGCAGGACCAAGAACTTGATCGCCGAGGAGGTGGCGACCGGCGCGATCCAGCCGCGCACCGATCCGAACTCCAGCGCCGCGCCGACGCAGAGCAGGCCGAGCGGCAGGGACGCCGCGCCGAGCGCCCGCAGTGCCGGCTCGATCCCGACCGGAAGGCTGAGTCCGAGAAGCTGGAAGCCGATGCCGGCGAAGGAGCCGAGCACCAGCGGATTGGTCACCAGTTGCCAGGCGATGCCTCGGCCGCTCAGCCGCGCGGCGCCGTGGCGGGCAAAGACCAGCACGCAGAGAATATTGACGGTGGGCACGATCGCGGCGCTGCACAGGGCGGCCAGCGCGAGCCCCTGCGTGCCGAACAGGCCGGCGGCCAGGGTCACGCCGACATAGTTGTTGAAGCGGATACCGCCCTGGAAAATCGAGGTGAAGGAAGGCCCGTCGACCCTCAGCACCGGCCGCAGCGCGACGACGAGCGCGGCCACGGCGAGGATCGAAAGGATCAGGGTCGTGACGAGTTCGCGCGCCGGCAACGCGTCGAGCTTTGCCGTCGCGAGGCTATGGAAGAACAGGCACGGCACCAGTACGTAGTAGCTGAGCCGTTCCGCCTGCGGCCAGAACCCGTCGGAGAGGAAGCGGACGCGTCACAGCACGATGCCGAGCGTGATCAGCAGGACGATCGGCAGAAGGGCGAGGATCACGTCGGCGCTCATGAGCGCTTGTGTACGCCTCCACCGACCCCGAGCGAAAATTTTGAATACTCAATCGATCGATGACAATTTATCATCGATCCCATGTCCCTTCGCGCCCTCCGCACCCTGCAGGCCATCGCGCGCCACCGTTCCTTCGCCGGCGCCGGCAAGGCGGTCGGGCTGACCCAGTCGGCCGTGAGCCTGCAGGTGAAGGCCCTGGAGGAGGAGTTCGGCGCGCCGCTGTTCGATCGCTCGCGCCGGCTGCCGGTGCTGACCGAGGCCGGCCGGATCGTCGTGGCGCGGTCCGCCGAGGTGCTCGCGCTCTACGACGACATTGCCGGTGCCCTCGGCGACGAACGCTCGCTCGCCGGCCGCCTCCGGGTCGGCGCCGTGCAGACCGCGCTGGCCGGCGTGCTGCCCGATGCGCTGGTCGCCCTCAACCGCGCCCATCCGCGCGCGCGCGTCTCGGTGTCGGTCGGCTTGTCGGCGGAAATGGCGGAGAAGGTCGCGGCCGGCGAACTCGACGCGGCGCTGACCACCGAGCCGGTGCGGCCCTATCCGGCCGGCCTCGTCTGGACACCGCTCTACCAGGACCGCTTCTGGCTGTTCGCGCCACCCGGCCAGGCGCGGCGCAGCGCCCGCGACCTGCTGGCCGAGCTGCCCTTCATCCGCTTCGACAGCAAGGCCTGGGCCGGCCGCGTGATCGACCGCGAGCTTCGGCGCATGCGGGTCGAGGTCCACGAGGAGATGGTGCTCGACAGCCAGGACATCATCCTGCGCATGGTCGAGAAGGGGCTGGGCGTTGCCGTGCTGGCGGTGTCCGACGAGATCTTCGCCGGCCTGCCGCTCACCTGCCTGCCGTTCGGCGAACCGCAGCTGATCCGCAACATCGTGATGCTGGAACGGCAGGACCGTCGCGGCGGCCGTCTCGCCGTGGCGCTGGCCGAGGCCGTGAAGGGCGCGAAGCAAGCGGCCGCGTCACCGGCCCGGAAGCGGGCGAAGGCGACCCGAAAGGCTAGGCCGCGACCGTCTTCCCCTTGAAGGTGCAGAGGTCGTTCACGACGCAGCTGGGACATAGAGGTGTGCGGGCCTTGCAGGTGTAGCGGCCGTGCAGGATCAGCCAGTGATGGGCGTGCAGCTTGTAGTCCTCCGGCACCCGCTTCAGCAGCTTCAGCTCGACCTGCAGTGGATTCTTGCCCGGCGCCAGGCCGGTGCGGTTGCCGACGCGGAAGATGTGGGTGTCGACGGCGATGGTCGCTTCGCCGTAGGCCACGTTCATGACCACATTGGCGGTCTTGCGGCCGACTCCCGGCAGCGCCTCCAGCTCCGCGTGCGTGCGCGGCACCTCGCCGCCATGCCGCTCCAGCAGGAGGTGGCTCAGCGCGATCACGTTCTTCGCCTTGGTGCGGAACAGGCCGATCGTCTTGATGTGGTCGATCAGCTTCGCCTCGCCCAGCGCCACCATCTGGGCCGGCGTCTTGATGAACTTGAACAGCGGCCCGGTCGCCCGGTTCACGCCGACATCGGTGGCCTGCGCGGACAGCACGACGGCCACCAGGAGCTGGTAGACATTGTCGTATTCAAGCTCCGTCTCGGGCTCCGGCATTGCCTTCCTGAGGCGTGCAAAGAACTCGGGGATGACGGCGGTCTTCATCAGGGCCATATAGCTTCCTACCATGACCGAAGCGCCCGTTCCGGCGGTTCATTTCGCCACCTCGCTGAAGCCCTATCGCAGCCTGTCTGCGGACGGCTTCCGCTTCGTCATGCTGGCCGCCGTCGCGGCCAACCTGGTGATCGGCCTTCCCCTGTTCCTCATGGGAGCCTGGCCGGTCTTCGGCTTCATGGGCCTCGACGTCTTCCTCCTGTGGTGGCTGTTCAAGCGCAGCTATTTCGATGCAAGGCGCACCGAGACGCTGACCCTGACCGATCACGACCTGGTCGTGGTCCGGATCTCGCCCGACGGCGAACGCGAGGAGCTGCGGCTCGACGCCTACTGGCTGAAGGTCGAGGCGACGGAGGAGCGGCTTGTGGTCACCTCCCGAGGCAACCGCGCCGTGATCGGCCGCTTCCTGGGCCCCGACGAGCGGCTCAGGGTCGCCGACCGCCTCAAGGCCGCCATCGCCGAGATGCGCGCCCCGCGTTACGCCCACGTCTGGGACGAGTAGGCCTTTCCCAAAAACACCTCACCCTGAGGAGCGCTCCACAGGAGCGCGTCTCGAAGGGTGGGCACGAGCACCACGTCCGTTGCCCATCCTTCGAGACGGTGCGCTGCGCGCACCTCCTCAGAGGCTGACCGCAAATGAATTGAATCGATTCAAGCACTTACCTCATCCTGAGGAGCGCCGCGAAGCGGCGCGTCTCGAAGGATGGGCAACAGGCAAGGTGCGCGTTCCCACCCTTCGAGACGCATCGCTGCGCGATGCTCCTCAGGGTGAGGTTATCGGGCCCGTT
>JBILYJ010000435.1:0-4691 GCA_044377795.1 Reyranella sp.
GCAAGCCCGGCGACGGGCTCGGCACGCGCTGCGAGATCAAGAACGTCAACTCGATCCGCTTCGTGAAGCAGGCGATTGAGTACGAAGCGCGCCGCCAGGTCGAGATCATCGAGGGCGGCGGCAAGATCACCCAGGAGACCCGGCTATTCGATCCCGGCCGAGGCGAGACGCGCTCGCTGCGCTCGAAGGAAGATGCGCACGACTATCGCTACTTCCCCGATCCTGACCTTCTGCCGCTGATCTTCACGCAGGACTATGTCGACCAGATCCGTGCGACCCTGCCGGAGCTGCCCGACGCGCGGAAGAACCGCTACATCAAGGATTACGGTCTCTCGCCCTACGACGCGGGCGTGCTGACGGCCGAAAAGTCGACGGCCGAGTTCTTCGAAGCCGTCGCCAAGGGCCGCGACGCCAAGCTGGCGGCCAACCTGGTGACCGGTGACTTCTTCGCCATGCTGAACCGCCGCGGTGCCACGTTCGAGACCTCGCCGATCAGCGCCGCCAACCTCGGCAAGCTGCTCGACCTCCAGGCCGACGGCACGATCTCCGGCCGCATCGCCAAGGACCTGTTCGTTGCCATGGAGGAGACGGGCAAGGACCCGGCCGTCCTGGTCGAGGAGCGCGGGCTGAAGCAGGTGACGGATACCGGCGCCATCGAGGCCGCGATCAAGGCGGTGATCGACGCCAACCCCGGCCAGCTCGCGGCCTACAAGGCCAAGCCGACGCTGTTCGGCTGGTTCGTCGGCCAGGTCATGAAGTCGACCGGCGGCAAGGCCAACCCCAAGGTCGTGAACGAGCTGCTCAAGAAAGCCCTGGACGCCTGACGATGACCGTCAAGCTCTACGCAATGACCTGCGGCCGCCTGGTCGGCCGCCTCAAGGACATGATCGAGGGCGAGGACGGTCAGGTAACGCTGCCCATTCCGTCCTACCTGATCGAACACCCCAAAGGCCGGGCGGTGTTCGACACCGGCATGCACCCGCAGTGCCGGACCGATGCGGCCGGCCGTATGGGCGCGGGTGTGGCGCGGATCTTCGGCTTCGAGCAGTACGGCCCTGAGGATGACGTGAAGTCGCGACTCGAATCAATCGACCGCGACCCGGGCAAGGTCGACTTCATCGTGAACAGCCACCTGCATTTCGATCATGCCGGCGGCAACGAGCTGGTGCCCAACGCCATGATGGTGGTGCAGAAGCGCGAATGGCAGGCGGCGCAGGATCCCGAGCTGGCCGCCAGGATCGGCTTCTTCCGCGCCGACTTCGACCATGGCCATCCGGTGAAGCTGGTCGAGGGCGAGCACGACCTGTTCGGCGACGGATCCGTGGTCTGCATCCCGACCTACGGCCATACGCCCGGGCATCAGTCGCTGAAGGTGCGCACCGAAGCGGGCGAGATCGTGATCACCGGCGACGCCTGCTACTTCTGCCGGACCCTGCGCGAACGCCGCCTGCCGCGCTTCGTCTACGACCGCGAGCAAATGCTGGCTTCGCTCGACCGGCTCGAGGCTCTCGAGAGAGGTGGCGCACGCCTGTTCTTCGGGCACGATCCGGACTTCTGGAAGGACGTGCCTCAGGCGCCGGTGCCGGCGTTCTAGAGGACGCCCGCGTCAGTTCTGCGGGATGAACTCGATCATCAGGCCGCCTGTCTGCTCCGGCGCGACCAGCACACGGTCGCCCTCGGCCAGGGCGAAGGGCACGTTGTTGGCGCTGAGAAGCCCCTGCAGCGGGCGTGCCCGCTCGATGGCGACGGCAGCGCCGACAACCGCCGGCAACTCGCTCGGCGGCATCATCTCGAGCGCCTTGTATTCGAGCTTGAAGGCGAGCGGCGACCAGATCAGCAGCTCGACGGAGCCCGCTTTCACCATGGTACAGCCGTCGAAGATCTCCTCGACGGTGGCGCCCCAGGCCGCCTTCAGTGCCTTGGCGGTATCCTTGGGTTTTTCTGCAATCGCATGGATCGCCATCATGCCCAGGGCGCCGTTGGGATGGACGATCCATTCCGGCTCCATGAAGGCGTCGGGCGTCTCGTGCTTCACCGGGAACCAGGGAAGGGGGCCGGCGCTCTCGCCGACAACGACGCCGGCATCGACCTCGAAACCGTCCTCGGTTTCCCAGGCATGAGTGCGCTCCTCGCCCTCGAGTTCGGCGACGTTCAGCGCTAGTGAAATCAGCGCTGGATGACCCTGCAGCAGCTCGATGTAGTTCGGCACGTCGTCGCGGTCCGGCTGGAAGCAAATGCAGCGCGGCTCGACCCCGTCGGGTGTGAGATTGAAGCCGATCTGGCTCAGCCGGGCGGCGGTATCCGCAGGGTCCGACGCGGTCAAGGAAAGGTGATCGATATCGCGTGCTGAAATCTTCATGCCCGCTCATACAGGCTTAACCCCGCCACGCTCAAGTGCGATGCTGGAACGCCTGACTTCAAGGGAGATATTGATGTCCAAGATGACGCTTTACGGAATTTGGCTGAGCGGCCCGACCTACAAGGCAGGGCTGGCGCTCTCGCTGATGGGGCAGCCTTTCGCTTACAAGCATGTCGACCTGCGGGCCGGCGCCCACAAGCAGCCGGAATATCTCGCCATCAATCGCTTCGGCCAGGTGCCGGCGCTGGTCGACGGCGATCTCAAGCTCTGCCAGTCGGGCTCGATCCTGCTCTATCTCGCCGACAAGTTGGGCAAGATGGACGGCAAGACGGCCGAGGAGAAGGCGCGGGTGCGCGAGTGGCTGTTCTGGGAGTTCGACCGACTTGCCTCCAACATCTATCGTCCCCGTGCGATCAAGCGCGGCTTCATGAAGGCCGACGACAACGTCCATCAGATGTACGTCAACCAGGCGAACGACGCCCTCAAGGTGCTCGATGCCGCGCTGGCCAAGTCGGACTTCCTGGTCGGCCACGAGGCGACCATCGCCGATGTGGCGGTCTATGGAGACGTGGCTTACGCCGAAGAGGGCGCGATCGATCTCGCCCCCTATGCCAACGTGAAGGCCTGGATGGCCCGGGTCGAGAAGCTTCCCGGCTTCAAGAAGTACGAGGACGTCCTGCCCAAGCAGGACGCCGCCTAGGGCCGAACGGCCTCTTGCATCTCCGCCCAGCTCGCCTCGACCGCGGTGCGGTCGAGGTCGCGAGTGATGAACACCAGCCGGGACCGACGGTCTTCGTCGGGCCAGCGGGCGAGCAGGGTCGGCGGGTGAAAGGTCCGGTGCACGCCGTGGATCACCAGCGGCTGGCCTTCACCCACCACGTCGAGAACGCCCTTCACCCGCAGCAGCCGGTCGCCCCACGCGGCGCGCACGGCCATGAGCCAGCGATTGAAGAGGTCCCAGTCCAGGGGCTCGTCGAAGGTGAGGCAGAACGAGGCGATATGCTCATCGTGCCGTGACCGGTCGTGGTCGTGGGCATGGTCCGCATGATCGTGAGCCTCGGCGTTAAGCCATGACTGCACCTTGTCGGTCTTGCCCGAGGGATCGAACGGGCCTGAGTCGAACAGAAGAGCCGGATCGACGTCGCCCTGCACGATCTCGAATAGGGAAGCGCCGGGGTTGAGGTCGGTCAGCCTGGCGCGCAAGCCGGCGCTGGCAGCGATCTCGGCAAGGTCGGTCTTGCTGATCAGCAGCCGGTCGGCGACGGCCGCCTGCTTCACGGCCTCCGGATGTTCGTCGAGCTGGCGCGCGCCGTTCACGGCATCGACGGTCGCCACGACGCCATCGAGCCGGTAGTCATGGCTGATCATCGGGTGATTGAGCAGGAGCTGCAGGATCGGCGCGGGATCGGCCAGCCCTGTCGTTTCCAGCAGCACCCGGTCGAAGGGAGGCATCTCGTCCTTTGCGCGGCGGCGGGCAATGTCGCGCAGCGTGTTGTCCAGATCGCCCTGGATGGTGCAGCACACGCAGCCCGATTGCAGCAGCACCATGTCGCCGCCGACCTGCTCCATGAAGAGATGGTCGAGCCCGACCTCACCGAATTCGTTCACCAGCACCAGGCTGCGGGCCATGCGCGGGTCGCCGAGCACGCGATTGAGAAGCGTGGTCTTGCCGCTGCCGAGGAAGCCGGTGATCAGCGTCACCGGCAGGCGCTCCGCCGACTTGTCGGGATCGAACAGGCTCATCGGTCACACCTTCACTTATGCATATGTAACAAAGTAACGATGACGCTTCCGCTTGACGGTGCAACCTGAGGATATGACGCTTTCGAGATCAAAAGGGAAAGGGAGGAGCGGCCATGGACTCGAGGTATCTTCAGGACAAGGAACATCTCAAGCAGCCGCAGCAGGGGGTCGACGAGGATCGCCGCTCGTTCCTGACGGCAGGCCTCATCGGCGGCGCCGTCGCCGCCGGTACGCTGGCGGCGGGCGTGGCGCACGCACAGCAGGTCGCGCAGGCCCCCGCGACGACCGACAAGGCATGGTGGCCGCATCCGAAGTGGGGCAAGGACGACCAGGCCGGCGCCTCCAACTACATGACGCCGGTGAAGGTCCTCGACACGGTGAAGCTGATCAAGGACGGCAAGATCTATCGCATCGGCCGCATCTACGAATCAGCCATGCCCAAGTTCGGCGAGCGAGCGTTCACGTTGCGCATTCCCGGCAGCCCGACCGGCGGCCCGTTCGGCACCAACAAGCTGATCTACAACGACGAGTATCTGTCGACAGAGATCGGCCAGACGGGAACGCAGTTCGACGGGCTGGCGCATATCGG
>JBILYJ010000053.1:0-17917 GCA_044377795.1 Reyranella sp.
CCGGCAGGCGGGGCAGCCGCACTGCTCGTCGATCGGACGCGGATCGTCGCGATGGCGGGCGTTGCGCATGTTGAGCTCGCCGCGCCGCGTGAAGGCCTGCGCGGTGCGACCGGCGCGCGTGGGCATCACGCAGTCGAAAATGTCGATGCCGCGCTTCACCGCGCCCACGATGTCGCCGGGACGGCCGACGCCCATCAGGTAGCGTGGCCTGTCGGAAGGCAGCATCGGCACCGTGTAGTCGAGCGTGCCGAACATCAGTTCCTGGCCTTCGCCGACGGCGAGTCCGCCGACCGCGTAGCCGTCGAAGCTGATATCGATCAGCGCCTTCGCACTCTCCTCGCGCAACGCCGGGAAGGTGCTGCCCTGCACGATGCCGAACAGGCCGTAGCCCGGGCGCTCGACGAAGGCCCTGCGGCCGCGCTCTGCCCACTTCATGGAGAGCCGCATCGAGAAGGCGGCTTCCGGCTCCTCGACCGGCCAGCTGGTGCATTCGTCGAACGACATGGTGACGTCGGCGTCGAGCAGGCGCTGGATTCCGATGGAGCTTTCGGGGGTCAGGCGATGTTGCGAGCCGTCCTTGGGCGAGCGGAAGGTGACGCCGTCGGGGTCGAGCTTGCGCAGCTCCTTGAGCGACATCACCTGGAAGCCGCCCGAATCGGTCAGGATCGGGCCCGGCCAGTTCATGAACTTGTGCAGGCCGCCAAGTGCTGCGACGCGCTCGGCGCCCGGCCGCAGCATCAGGTGGAAGGTGTTGCCCAGCACGATCTCTGCGCCGGTCTCGGCGACGGACTGTGGCAGCATCGCCTTCACCGTGCCCGCCGTGCCGACCGGCATGAAGGCCGGCGTCTCGATGGTTCCGTGCGCGGTCGATATCCGGCCGCGGCGGGCCGCGCCGTCGCTGCCCAGCAGCTCGTAGGAAAGGCTCATCGGCGCAACAGACAACAATCGCCGTAGGAATAGAAGCGGTATCGCTCGCGCACGGCGTGCTCGTAGGCCTGTTTCATGCGTTCCAGGCCGGCGAAGGCGGAGACCAGCATGAACAGGGTCGAGCGCGGCAGGTGGAAGTTCGTCAGCAGCAGGTCGACGGCGCGGAACTTGAAGCCCGGCGTGATGAAGATGTCGGTCTCGCCGCTCCACGGCCTGATCGCGCCGTCATGCTCGCGTGCCACGGTTTCGAGCAGACGGAGCGAGGTCGTGCCGATCGAGACGATGCGGCCGCCCAGGATGCGCGTCGCCTCGACGGCGCGTGCCGTGGCCTCCGAAACCTCGCCCCATTCGGCGTGCATCGTATGCGCGTCGGTGTCGTCGACCCTCACCGGCTGGAACGTGCCTGCGCCGACATGCAGCGTGACGCCCGCCGTGGTGATGCCGCTGTCGGCGAGGGCGGACATCAGCTCCGGCGTGAAATGGAGCCCGGCGGTGGGGGCGGCGACGGAGCCGTCGTGCTTGGCGAACAGCGTCTGGTAATCCTTGCGGTCCTGCGCGTCGGCGGTGCCGCCGCGAATGTAGGGAGGGAGAGGTACCGTACCCTCCTGCTCGAGTGCCGTGAGAAAGGCGTGACCCTCCTGGTCGAAGGCCAGCACCAGCGAACCGTCCTCCTCCTTGGACTCGACGCGGGCGCGGAGGTCCGAGAAGACCAGCGCATCGCCCGGCCGCAGCCGCTTTCCCGGGCGGGCGAAGGCGCGCCAGCGCCGGTTGCCGAGATCGCGGATCAGCAGCGCCTCGAGCGCCACGTCCTGGCGGATGCCCTGGCCCGGTCGAACGCCTTTCAGCCGCGCCGGGATGACCCTGGTGTCGTTGAAGACCAGCAGGTCGCCGCGCCGCAGCAGGCCGGGCAGCGACCGCACGGTGCGGTCGTGCAGGGTCTCGCCGGTGACGTCGAGCAGGCGCGCGGAGTCGCGCGGGGAGACGGGCCGCTGGGCGATCAGATCGTCCGGCAGCGCGAAATCGAAAAGGTCGACGCGCATCGTTTGGGAATCAGGCCTGCGTCAGGTCTGGCCGATGTCCATGACCACGCCGTCCGAATCGTCGGCCGGGGGCAGGGTATTCAGATCGGCCAAGGCCACGAAGCGGTGCACGCCGTCGACCATGACGCGCTTCACGCGCGCGCGTGTCTCCAGGCAATGGAGGTGCGCCAGCGTCTCACCGAAGGCGAAGACGATCTGGTTGTTGTCGAGATGGCGCGGGAACAGGACCGGCACCATGTCCCAGCCGGTCGCGCCTTCCGGGCCCCTGGCGGCGATCGCCCGCTCCATGTCGTTCAGCCGCGCGTCGTGATGGGCGACGAGCTGGTCGAGGCGGGTGTGCAGGCCGATGAAGGGGAAGCCGTGGCTCGGCAGGACCAGCGCGTCGGCCGGCAGGCGGCGGAAGCGCGAGAAGCCGTCGAGGAACCAGGTCAGCGCATCGGCCAGCGGCTCGTTGGGCCACACGCCGACATTGGTGCTGATCTTGGGCAGCACCTGGTCGCCCGCGATCATCACGTTGAGCTCGGGACACCAGAGCGAGGCATGCTCGGGCGCATGCCCGCGGCCGACGATGACGTCCCAGCGATGGCCGCCGATGATGATCGGATGCGCATGGATCATGCGCCGGTAGGACGTCGGCAGCGGCACCACGCCCTTGGCGTAGCCGCCCTTGTGGCGGTGGAAGTTGGCGATGCGGTCGGGCGGCACGCCGTTGCGTTTGACGTGCTCGGCGCGCGTTTCCTCGCTCTCGACGAAGTCGTTGCGCGCGGCCTGCGCGCTCATGTACTCGCCGAGCGTCATGTAGAGCGGCGCGCTCCACTTCTCGCACAGCCAGCCGGCGAGGCCGATATGGTCGGGATGGAGATGCGTGCCGATCACGCGCACCACCGGTTTGCCCTGGAGCTTCTCGGCGAAGATCTTCTCCCAGAGCGTTCGCGTGTCCTGCGAATTGATGCCGGTGTCGACGATCGTCCAGCCGTCCTTCTCCTCGATCAGCCACAGGTTGATGTGGTTGAGCTGGAACGGCAGCGGCATGCGCAGCCAGTGGATGCCGGGGGCGACGTTCTTGATGTCGCCGGGTTCCGGCACGTCACCACAGGGAAAGCGAAGCTGGGCCAGCAGGCGCTGGGACTCGGAGAGGGCGTCAGGCATGGCGGGAAACTAGAGGATTCTCCGGCCCCCGTCTCCGGGGGAGGGCGCATGTCAGCTTTTCAGGCTCATGCTCCCTTCCGGCCAGTCGATCGGGTCGATCGCGCGGCAGGCGCGGGCGCGGGTTTCCCTGACGGTGGGCGCCATGGCGCCGACGTTCGGGACCCGGCCGCCATTGGCGAGGATGGTACCATCCGGGCCGGCGTTGGTGCCGGCGTGACGCATCAGGCTGTCATGAGCTCCGGCAAGAAACACGGGAGAAGTGTGCCTTGATGACGAGAATCGGCGCAATCACCCTTCCGCACGGATTCAGAACTGCCCTCGGTGGTCACGAACCTCCCATGCCGCCAGAAATCGGGGTTCATCTGGGGAATGTCGCTCAAAGGTCGACTTTGGTGTCATGTCGATCGGCGAGGAGCAGCGGAAGCCATGTCCGCGATCATCCTTCCCGCTGACATGGCAGAATGATAGCTTTGACCTTATGGGTTCATCCAGGAAATGCTGGTTCTGAAAAGCTTCGTGGCCTGCCGGTCGACCAGCGCGGCGCGCAGCGCCGCGAGCCCGACATCCAGCCCAAGGAGGCAAGCGGGGTAGCAGAGCATGAAGGCAGCGTTTCCTATCATCGTGCTCTTGCTTGCAGCCTTGGCCGGTTCGACCGGCTGCGAAGGCATTCCCAAGGACAGCCGATACCAAGGCTATGGTCGTGGCAGTGGCGAAGGGCAGACCGGGCTGCCGGTAACGCCTTACGATCCCAACGCCCGCTGAAATCCCCTAGCGCAAGGGGTAGTTGCCTCCCCCTCGGCTGCCCCATTCGCCGGTCGCCGGCATGGCCGCGACCAGGGCCTGCAGCAGCTTCAGCCGGTCGATCTTGCATGAAACATCAGCCTTTGAGAGCCCGCCAGGCAATGTCCTTGCGGTAGAAGCCTTCGGGCCAGTCGATCAGGTCGACCGCGCGGTAGGCGCGGGCGCGGGCTTCCTCGACGGTGGGGGCCATGGCGCTGACGTTCAGGACCCGGCCGCCATTGGCCAGGATCTTCCCGTCCGGACCCGCCTTGGTGCCGGCATGGAAAATCTGCACGCCCTCGACCTTGGCAGCCTCGGCCAGACCGCGGATCTCGCTGCCCTTCGGATAGGCGTCGGGATAGCCCCTGGTCGCCATGATCACGGTGATGGCGGCGTCGGGAGACCAGCGCAGGTCGAGATGCTTCAATCCGCCCTCGGCACTGGCCAGCAGGGCCGGCACGAGATCGGACTTGAGGCGCATCATCAGGACCTGGGTCTCGGGATCGCCGAAGCGGCAATTGTATTCGACCAGCCGCGGGCCCTTGGCGTCGATCATCAGACCGGCATAGAGCACGCCCCTGAACGGAGTGCCGGCCTTCGCGAGCGCCCGCACCGTCGGCAGAACGATCTCGTCCATCGTGCGCTGCTGCATGGCGGCGTTGAAGATCGGCGCGGGCGAGTAGGCGCCCATGCCGCCGGTATTCGGGCCCGTGTCGCCGTCGAAGGCGCGCTTGTGATCCTGCGCGCCGACCAGCGGCAGGACATGTTCGCCGTCGGTCAGGGCGAAGAAGCTCGCCTCCTCGCCCTGCATGAATTCCTCGATCACCACCGAGGCGCCGGCGGCACCGAAGCGGTTGCCCGAGAGCATGTCGCGCACTGCCTCGATCGCCTGCTCGACCGTCTCGGCGATGATCACGCCCTTGCCGGCGGCAAGACCGTCGGCCTTGATCACGATCGGCAGGGGCTGGGACTTGATGTAGGCTTCGGCCGGCCCGACCTCGGTGAAGCGCTCGTAGGCGGCGGTCGGGATGTCGTTGGCGCGGCAGAGTTCCTTGGTGAAGCTCTTGGAGCCCTCGATGCGGGCAGCGGCCTTGGACGGCCCCCAGGCCTTGATACCGGCTTCGGCGAAGGCGTCGGCCATGCCGGCCACCAGCGGCGCGTCGGGCGCGATCACCACGAAGTCGATCTTCAGCCGGTGCGCCAGCGCCACCTGGCCTGGGATGTCCTCGGCGCCGACATCGACGCATTCGGCGACCTGCGCGATGCCGGCATTGCCGGGCGCGCAGTAGAGCTTGGTGCAGAGCGGAGAGGCCGAAATCGCCCAGCACAAAGCATGTTCGCGGCCGCCGCCGCCCACCACGAGGATTCGCATGGCGAGGCTTTGACCACAGTTTGCGCCGTGGGCACAAGCGGCTAGGTTCGGGCCCAGATGGAAAACCTCGACGCCCCAGGTGCGCCCGGCGCAGCCCCTTCCAACGTCCCGGAATTCTCGGTTTCCGAGCTTTCCTTCGCCCTGAAGCGCGAGATCGAGAGCTCGTTTCCGAGGGTGCGGGTGCGCGGCGAGATCAGCCAGCCTTCCTTCCCCCGCTCGGGCCACTGCTACTTCCGCCTCAAGGACGAGAATGCCGTGATCGACGGCGTCTGCTGGAAGGGCTCGATCCCGCGGCTCGGTATCAAGATCGAGGAGGGGCTGGAGGTCATCGCCACCGGCAAGCTGACCACCTATGCCGGCTCCTCGCGCTACCAGATCATCGTCGACCGGCTGGAACTGGCCGGCGAAGGCGCGCTGCTCAAGCTGCTGGAGGACCGGCGCAAGAAGCTGCAGGCCGAGGGCCTGTTCGACCCGGATCGCAAGCGTCCGCTGCCCTACCTGCCGCAGGTGGTGGGTGTCGTGACCTCGCCGTCGGGCGCCGTCATCCGCGACATCCTGCATCGCCTCAGCGACCGCTTCCCCTGTCACGTGCTGGTCTGGCCGGTGGCGGTGCAGGGCGAGAAGGCGGCGGGCGAGGTGGCCCGTGCCATCGCCGGCTTCAACGGCCTGCCGGAAAACGGGCCCGTGCCCCGCCCCGACGTGCTGATCGTGGCGCGTGGCGGCGGTTCGCTGGAGGACCTGTGGGCCTTCAACGAGGAGATCGTGGTGCGGGCCGCTGCGGACTCGGCAATCCCGCTGATCTCCGCCGTCGGCCACGAGACCGACACGACCCTGATCGACTTCGCCTCGGACCGCCGGGCGCCCACGCCGACCGCCGCCGCCGAGATGGCCGTGCCGGTGCGCGCCGACCTGATGACCGAGACGCTCGACTACGCCAAGCGGCTGGTCGGCGGCATGACGCGCCTGCTGCGCGAGCGGTCGATGGAACTAGCCGGCCTTGCCCGCGGGCTGGGCGATCCGCGCCGCCTGATCGAGGAGCGCCAGCAGCGGGTCGACGTGAGCGGCGAGCGGCTGGCCCTGGCGACGCGCCAGCTGGTCGAGCGTCGTGCCCATCAGCTCTCGGCCGCGCGCCTCGTGAGCCCGCAGGCGGTGATCGCCACCAAGGAACAGGCGCTGGTCGCCGAGGGCCGTGCGCTGACCCGTGCCGTCGACCGCTTCAAGAGCGACGCCCTGCAGAAATACGCCCGCGCCTTCGACCGGCTCGACCAACTGGGCGACCGCCTGAAGCGCCACGGCAGCGATCTTCTCCTGAACGGCCACCGCCAGGTCGACCAGGCGGCCAAGCTCCTGGAGAGCTACTCCTTCCACTCCGTCCTCAACCGCGGCTTCGCCCTGGTACGCGACCAGGACGGCCAACCCGTCCTCGCCGCCGCCGGCACCAGCGCGGGCCAGACGATCACCATCCAGTTCAGCGACGGCCGCGTCGGCGCTCGCGTGACCGATAGCGCCGGTGCGCCGAAGCCGGTTGCTGCTCCACCCGCGCCGCCCAAGCGTCGCGACGGCGGCACCGGCAATCAAGGGTCTTTGCTCTGACGCAAGGGCCTTCATGAAATGAAAACTGTCATCCCGAGCGGAGCGAGGGACCTTTAGGATCAAAGCAAAGGTCCCCCGGCTTCGCCTCGGGATGACGATAATGGTGTTGCGAGGGGAGAGCGCCAATGACCGCTGAACCGCTGTCGGCCGAGACGATCAAAAACTTCCTGTATGCGAGCACGGCGACCGTCTCGATGCAGATGCTGAAGCGTGGGTTTCGCAATGTCGCGGTGAACGGGGTGAAGCCGCTCAATCCGGCGGCGGCGCGGATCGTCGGGCCGGCCTACACTCTGCGTTATATCCCGAGCCGCGAGGATATCGACAAGGCGCCCAGTCCCAGCGATCCGCCCAACGCGCAGCGCACCGCGATCGAGGAATCGCCCGCGGGCTCGGTGCTGGTGATCGGCACCGAGGGCAACACGCGCTCCGGCACGCTGGGCGACATTCTGGCGCTGCGCCTCAAGGTGCGCGGCCTCGCGGGCGTGCTGAGCGACGGGGCGATGCGCGATTCGCCGGTGATCGGCAAGTTCGACTTTCCCGTCTATTGCTCGGCCGCCGCGGCGCCGCCCAGCATGGCCAACCTGCGGCCCGTCGAGGTGCAGGTGCCGCTGGGCATCTGCGGTGTCCCGGTCTATCCCGGCGACGTCATCGTGGCCGACGAAGACGGCGCCATCGTCGTGCCCCGGCATCTCGCCGATGAGGTCGCCCGCGATTCCTTCGAGCAGGAGCGGCTGGAGAAGTTCGTCGCGATCCGGGTGGGACAGGGCCATCCGATCACCGGTACCTATCCGCCGAACGACGAGACGAAGAAGCTCTATCAGGCGTGGATCAAGGCCGGCGAGCCGGCCGGCGGGTGAAACACATCTCAGGCCGAAGCAGCCGGAACGTGGGCGAGCAGGTGGTTGAGGGCTGGCGTGGAAGTCTCCTGCGGGCGGTCCTGAACGCAGGCGGGCCGCGGATGACTTCAACCGGTTACGCGCCGGTGAGCGGCGGGACGATCAGCCGCCGCCCTTGTCACAGACGAAGGCCTTGAAGGTGATGATGTCGCTGGGGACGCCCTTCTTCTTGCAGTAATCCTCGAACTCCTGCGGCGTCACGGGCACCATCTTGATGGTGTGACGACGGCTGCGCCAATCCGACATGCGGCTCATCTCCTTCAGATGCCAGTCGGCATAGGAGCTGAGCGGATAGTGCTTCACGGTGCGCTGCAGCACCTCGTGGTCGGAAGCGGTCACCTTGGCGAAGTACTGAATAGCCATGCCGGTCTGCCCTCAGGAATTCGGACGCCGCATCTACCCTCCCTGGGGGGTGACCCGCAACCCACAATGAGCGTGGTCGATCCTCTGCTAGGGCGCGGCGGCGTCGGGCAGGACGCGATTGCGCAGGGGCTGCCAATGGCTCTGGGGAATCTTCTGAAGCGCGTTCAGGAACTGCCGTGCGCAGCGTTCCCAGGTGAAGGTTTCTGCATGGCGGCGGCAATCCTCGGGGTCGCGCGAGACGGCGGCGAGGCAGGCCGTGCGCAGGTCCCGGTCGAGGGCACCGACCTTGGGATCGGTCACGACGTCGAGGGGGCCGGGGACCGGGTAGCCCGCGACCGGCACGCCCGAAGCCAGCGCCTCGACCATGACCAGGCCGAACGTGTCGGTGACGCTCGGAAAGACGAAGCAGTCCGCCTGTGCATAGCGATAGGAGAGCTCGTCGGTGTCGACCGAGCCGAAGAAGTGCGCGTTGGTGTAGCGGCGTTGCAGCGACTTGAGCTGCGGGCCGCCGCCCACCACCCACTTGGTGCCGGGGAGGTCGAGGTCGAGGAAGGCCTTGATGTTCTTCTCGATGGCGACGCGCCCGGTATAGAGCCAGATCGGTCGCGGTTCCTTGAACTGCTCGCGCGGCTGGGGCTTGAACGCGGTGATGTCGACACCGCGCGACCAGGGCACGAGGTTCCTGAAGCCGCGCTCGCTGAGTTCGTCGCGGATCGCCGGAGACACGACCAGCACGCCGGCCGACGGAGCGTGGAAGCGGCGCACCAGGGCGTAGCTCCACGAGAGCGGCACCCGGATGCGGGCCTGGACATATTCGGGGAAGCGCGTGTGGTAGGCGGTGGTGAAGGGAATGCCGTTGCGGCGGCAGAAGCCCCGCGCCGCCCAGCCGAGCGGTCCCTCGGTGACGAGATGGATGGCGTCGGGCGCGAACAGCTTCAGCATGTGGCGGAGCCGCGACGAGGGAAACAGCGACAGCCTGATTTCGGGATAGGTCGGGCAGGGGATGGTGCGGAAGCGGTCGGGGCCGAACACCTCGACCTCGTGGCCTTCGGCGCGAAGGAGGCGCGAGACGATCTCGAGCGTACGGACGACGCCGTTGATCTGGGGCCGCCAGGCATCGGTAACGATGGCAATGCGCAATGGCTACTCCGCGGCCAGTTGAACGTGAGACAAGGGAAGCCGTGACGAGCGACGGGCCACCTCGTCCGCCCAGTGGACGATGCGCAGGCGGCCGTCGAAATCCTCAACGAGCGCCGTGCAGCTCTCGACCCAGTCGCCGTCGTTGCAGTAGAGCACGCCGTCGATCATGCGCATCTCGGCGTGATGGATGTGGCCGCACACGACGCCATCGACGCCGCGGTGGCGGGCCTCGCTGGCCACCGCATTCTCGTAGTCGTTGATGAACTGCACGGCGTTCTTGACCCGGTGCTTCAGGTAGGCCGAGAGCGACCAGTAGGGCAGGCCGAGCTTGCGGCGGCCCCAGTTGAAGATGGTGTTCAGGCGCAGCGCCGCGGCATAGGCCCAGTCGCCGAGAATGGCGAGCCAGCGGGCATAGCGCACGATGCCGTCGAACTGGTCGCCGTGGATGACCAGCAACTTCTTGCCGTCCGGTGTCTCGTGGATGACCTCGTCCTCGACTCGCACGTCGCCGAAGGTGAGCTGGCAGTACTGCCGCGCCGCCTCGTCGTGGTTGCCGGGAATGTAGACGACGTTGGTGCCCTTGCGGGCCTTGCGCATGATCTTCTGCACGACGTCGTTGTGGGCCTGCGGCCAGTACCACCAGCGCTTGAGTCGCCAGCCGTCGACGATGTCACCCACCAGATAGAGATGCTCGCTCTCGTTCTTCCTCAGGAAGTCGAGCAGCAACTCGGCCTGGCAGCCGCGCGTGCCGAGATGGATGTCGGACAGGAAGATCGCTCTATGGCGGGCCGGCTGGTTGCGGTCGTGAAGTGTCATGTGGAAGGCACGGTCATGTGGATAATGGTCGACCGACACAAAATATGTTGTGCACGATTGCAGGGTACGCATTGGATTGTGTATGGGAGCCGTTGCGTGGAGGTGTATCGGTTGTGACCGTTCGATGACATTCGCCTCAACCACCGGCCCGGCTGCATCGGTGCTCCTGATTTTCAATCCGACGGCCGGCCGCCGGCGCCGCGGCCTGGTCGATGCGGTCGTGCGCCGCGTCCAGGCCCAGGGCTGGACGGTCGATCTCGTGGAGACGGCGGCGGCGGGTGATGCCCGCCGCTATGCAGAACAGTGCGATGCCGAACGCTATGGCGTGATTGCGGTCGCCGGCGGCGACGGCACTATCAACGAGGTCGTGAACGGCCTCGCTGCCCGCGCCGCCACGGCGCCGCCGCTCGCCCTCGTGCCGTTGGGGACCGCCAACGTGCTGGCGCACGAGCTGGGGCTGGGCTCGACGGTTACGGCGCTTGCCGACGCGATCACCGCCGGACGCGAAGTGCTGATGCATCCGGGCCAGGTCTGTGGAGCCGGGCGACCGCGCTGCTTCTCGCTGATGGCCGGCGCCGGCTTCGACGCCAAGGTGGTGGCGGGCGTGAGCTCAGGCCTGAAGCGGCGCTGGGGCAAGATCGCCTATGTCTGGCGCTCGCTGATCGAGGCAAGGCGTTACCGGCCGGTGCGCTATGGCGTGGAAATCGACGGCGTGGACTACGAGGCCGCGTCGGTGATCGTGTCGCACGCCCGTCACTATGCCGGCCCCTATGTCGTGGCGCCGGAAGCCTCGCTCGACGCGCCGCTGCTGCATGTCTGCCTGTTCGAGCGCTGGGGCTGGATGCACGCGCTGCGCTTCGGTGCGGCCCTCGTGCTGGGCGCGCTGCCGCGGACGCCTGGCTACCGCGTCGTGGCCGGCCGCGAGGTCCGGATCTCCGTCCTGAACGATGCCGGCGAACGGCGACGCCAGCCCGTCCAGATCGACGGCGACGATGCGCTGACATTGCCGGTATCGATCGGCCTCTCGACCGAGGCCGTGCGGTTGTTGAGGCCGCAATAGGCGCCTGGCCCGTCTATATACGGGGAGCGTAAAGAGCGGCGACATCCTCGGATGACAGGCCGAAGATCTGGGCAATCCGCTCGATCTCTTCGGTCGGCAGGCTCACGAGGTTCGAGTTCGTCTCGAGATCGGAGAGCATGAGTTCTTCCATGGGAATGAACTTGATCGGACGTCTTGCTCGAGGAGATTTGGGTCTGCTGCGGTCGGCAGGCGCGGTCTCCGGCGCCCGGGCGCGTCTAGGGGCGACGTAAGCTGCCGTCACAAAATCGCCAACAGTGGGAGCAGACTTCTTCGTCATGGGACCACTCCTATTCGCTTCAGGTATATAAGCACGGATGGGCCGTCGGAAAAGTCGAGTTCTCCTTTCCATTCGGTTCCCATCAACAAGTGCTTGCCGAGTGTCGTGTCGCGGACGGGGATGGCGCTGCCCGCGAGGGCCCGCAGTGCCAGCCGGTCCGGCGAGCCGACTAGCTTCTGGACGGCGTCGAGTTCCGCGGGCTTCAGCTCGGACGCGATGGCGAGCAGCTTCCGTCGAAGCACCCCCGCCAAACGCGCCCATTGGCCGGCGGTTTCGGGCAGGAAGCCGTAGATGGCCCAGACATAGCCGCCATGGCTCAGGCTGGCGACGAGGCTGATCCGTGTGATGCCGCAGTCGCGCAGCACGAGCAGAAGGTTCTGCAGGATGTGCTTGAAGGCGCCGGTACGCTGCGTCGCCGGCGTCAACACCGTCCAACTCAGAAACGCCTGCTGCTGCTGCGGGTCGATGCGGAATGCGATGCTGGCGATTCTGGTGCCCGCCTGGAAGATCTGCATGCGGACCAGCAGCCGGTCCTCCGAGATCAACCGGAGGACCATGTTTGCGCCATTGAAGCGAATCGCCAGCGCCTGCGAGAAATGGATCAGGTCTCGCTTGAACCAGGTCGTGCACCATCGGTTGACCTGGGCGAACTGAGTGCCGCCGAAACTGCGCAGGCCTCCCCGACTGCCGATGCCGATGAAGGCGGTCACGGGGACGCGTCTTTACCGCACCGCCTGCAGGCGCCGCACCGACTCCTGCGTGGGATGGCCGTCGGCCGGCAGGGCCTGCTGCTGCTGGAACAGGCGCAGCGCCGAGCGGGTCTTGGGGCCAAGGAGCCCGTCGGCCTCGTCCTTGTAGAGACCGAGGCGGGCCAGGCGCATCTGCATGTCGATCACCGTGTCGCGCGACAGCGGGGCGTCGTCGGCGGGCGCCTGCTGCTGCACCGGCGGGCCGCCGGCGATCTGGCGTGCCAGGATGCCCACCGAGAGCGCGTAGAGCGTCGAGCGGTTCCAGTTCATCACCGCCTTGAAGTTCGGATAGATGATGAAGGCGGGGCCGCGGAAGCCGGCGGGCAGCAGGATCGAGGCGGCGTCGTCGACCGGGGGCAGCGCGCCGCCGTTCATCTTCTTCACGCCCATCGCGGCCCACGCCTTCACAGGCTTCTCCACCGTCGTGTCGGCCTGGTCGAGCGGGAAGCCCTGCGGCAGCATCACCTCTTCGCTGGACGGCAGGCCGGGCTTGAAGCCGATGCCGCGCAGGAAGTTGGCTGCCGAGGCGAAGGCGTCGGGGAGGCTGTTCCAGATGTCGATCTTGCCGTTGCCGTCGCGGTCGACAGCCCACCTGGTGAAGGTCGAGGGCATGAACTGCATGTTGCCCATGGCGCCGGCCCAGGAGCCGCGCATCTGGTCGCTGGTCATATGGTTGGTGTTGAGGATGCGCAGCGCCTGCACCGTCTCGTTGCTGAAGAATTCCTTGCGCTTGGTCATGCAGGCCAGCGTCGCGACGGAGCGCACGACGCGAAAGTCGCCCATGTAGGTGCCGTAGTTGGTTTCGATGCCCCAGAAGGCCATCAGGTACTGCGGCGGGATGCCATACTCGGCCTGCAGCTGGTCGAGCAGGGCGCGATGCTGCGCCATCCTCTGCTGGCCCTTCTGGATTCGATCGAGCGACACGGTGCCGCCGACATACTTGGCATAGGTCAGCGAGAATTCGGGCTGGCGGTTGTCGAGGTCGACGACCTTCTGGTCGGGCGTCAGACCCTGGAAGGCACGGTCCGCGATCGCAGCGGGCACGCCCTGGCGAACCGCATCGGCCTTGATGTTCTGCAGGCAGTCGCGGAAGCCGCCGTCCTGTGCGAAGGCCGGCGCGACCGCGAGGCTGCCGAGGAGCGCCGTCGTTGCGGCAAGAATCTTGAGCGGGGGCATGGAGATCATGCCCGCCAGTTTATCACGAGCCGGCGACGGTCAGCCCTTCAATTCTCACCGTCGGGGCGTTGGTCGAACTCTTGAATTCGAGGTCGTTCGCGGCCGTCATGTTGAGGAACATGTCCTTCAGGTTGCCGGCGACCGTGATGCCGCTCACCGGCCAGGCAAGCTCGCCATTCTCGATCCAGAAGCCCGAGGCGCCGCGGCTGTAGTCGCCGGTCACGCCGTTGACGCCGAAGCCGATCATGTCGGTGATGTAGAGGCCGCTGTTGATGTCGCCGATCAGCTCCTTCACCGAAAGCTTGCCCTTCTCGAGATAGAAATTCGAGGTCGTGGGCGAGGGCGGACCCGAGACGCCGCGCGAGGCATGGCCCGTCGGCTTCAGGTTGAGCTGTCGCGCGGCCGCGAGGTCGAGCAGCCAGGTGGTCAGCACGCCGTCGTCGATGACCGCGCGGCGCGACGTCGCCAGACCCTCGGCGTCGAACGGGCGGCTGCCCAGCCCGCGCTTGCGCAGCGGATTGTCGAGGATGCGGATGCCCTCGGCGAAGACGCGCTCGCCCATCTTGTCCTTCAGGAAGGACGTGCCGCGCGCCACGGCGCGGCCGTTGATGGCGCCGGCGAGATGGCCGATCAGGCCGCCCGAGACGCGGCGGTCGTAGATCACCGGCACGCGCGCGCTCTGCGCCTTGCGCGGGTTGAGGCGGCGCACGACGAACTTGCCGGCGTTGCGGCCGACCTTGGCGGCCGACATCAGGTCTTCCAGGTGGACCGCGCTGGTCCACTCATAGTCGCGCTCCATGCCGGTGCCTTCGCCGCCCAGCACCGAGCAGGACAGGGAGAAGCCGCTGCGGCGATAGCCGCCGGAGAAGCCGTTGCTGGCGGCCAGCATGACGGAGGTGCGGCCCCAGCCGGCCTCGGCGCCTTCCGAATTGGTGACGCCCTTCACGGCGCGTGCCGCATCCTCGGCCTCGGAGGCCATGGCGAGCAGCTTCCTGGCCGTCGGGCGCGTCCTGTCGTCGAGATCGAGGTCGGGCCACGACCGGGCCAGCAGCTCCTCGGGCGCGAGGCCACAGACCGGGTCCTCCGGCACGGCGCGCGCCATGTCGACGGCGCGGCTCGCCAGTTCCCGCAGCGAGGCGGCTGCGAAGTCGGTCGAGGAAACGAAGGCCTGGCGCTTGCCCACGAAGACGCGGAGCCCGAGGTCGCGGCCCTCGCTGCTCTCGAGCTTCTCGCGCTTGCCCAGCCGCTGCGCCACCGAGATCGACTCGCCGTTGACGTAGAGCGCGTCGGCGGCATCGGCGCCGAATTCCTTCGCCCACTTCAGCAGGTCGGACAGCAGATTGGCGTCGGGCACACCGGCCGGCCGCGCGTTGCGCGCGATCCTGGTCACGGCCTTGGCGGCAGGCTTGCGTGCCGATTTGGGTGGCGGGCGCCTGGCAATCTTCGGGGCCGCCTTCACGGCCTTCTTCTTCGGCGCTGGCTTCTTCGGCGCGGCCTTCTTCACCACCTTCCGGGTGGCAGGCTTTGCCGACTTCTTGGTCGGCTTCTTCGGGGAGGATTTGGGGGCGGTCTTTTTCGCTTTGGCCATGAGGCCGTTCTACGCGCTATCGGCCCGTGTCGTCGAGATAGTAGGAGAAGAACAACACGCCCGTCGCGGCGATGCCCAGTGTCCAGAATGTGGCACGCACGACGTCGGCGATCATCGCCTGCTCGGGCCACAGCCGTCCGACGGCATCGGCCACGAACTGGTGGCCGAGGATGCCGATCATCGCGCCCAGCGTGAGAGAAATCGCGGCGTTCCAGACGTGACGGGCGCCGCGCATGAGCGGTCCTTCCGCCCGCCGGCGTGTCGCAACAGGATCGGGAAGCGCCACTTCTTCAGTCCATGACCATTGCGGGGCGCGCGGAAGGTCTCCCGCGCGCCGGGATGCTAACGTCCGCCCGAAAGGGGCGGTACCGCTATTTGAGCGCCGCCGCGCGGTTGGCGGCGCAGGTCACGGCCTTGAGCGAGGCGGCCACGATGTTCGAGTCCATGCCGACGCCCCACAGGACCTTGCCGCCCGGCGTCTCGGCCTCGATGAAGCTGACGGCCTGGGCATCGGAGCCGGCACCCGTGGCGTGCTGGTGATAGTCGCGGACCCGGATCTGGATGCCGCAATTCTTACCCAGCGCGTCGACATAACCCGCGATCGGGCCGTTGCCGCGACCCGAGATGGTCGCCGGCTTGCCGTTGAAGGTCACCTGGGCATCGAGAAGACGCACGTCGGGATGATTGGGATCCGGCACCGTCGTGTGGCTGTCGAACTCCACCGGCGATGTGTTCTCGAGATACTCCTTGCGGAACGTGTCCCAGATCAGCGCCGGCTGGATCTCCTTGCCCGTCTCGTCGGCGATCTGCTGGATCACCTTGGAGAACTCGACCTGCAGCAGCCGCGGCATGTCGATGCCGTAGTCGCTCTTCAGGATGTAGGCGATGCCGCCTTTGCCCGACTGGCTGTTGATGCGGATGATCGCCTCGTAGCTGCGGCCGAGATCGGCCGGGTCGATCGGCAGGTAGGGCACTTCCCAGACCTTGCTGTTCGAGGCTTCGAGCGACTTGAAGCCCTTGTTGATCGCGTCCTGGTGCGAGCCCGAGAAGGCGGTGAAGACGAGGTCGCCGCCATAGGGATGGCGCGGATGGACGGGCAGCTGGTTGCAGTATTCGACCGTCTGGCGGATCTCGTTGATGTTCGAGAAGTCGATCTCGGGATCGACCCCTTGCGTGAACATGTTGAGGCCCAGGGTCACCAGGTCGACGTTGCCGGTGCGCTCGCCGTTGCCGAACAGGCAGCCCTCGATGCGGTCGGCGCCGGCCATGTAGCCGAGCTCGGCCGCGGCCACGCCGGTGCCGCGGTCGTTGTGCGGATGCAGGCTGAGGATGATCGAATCGCGATCCTTGAAGTTGCGATGGCACCATTCGATCTGGTCGGCATAGACGTTGGCCGACGACATCTCGACCGTGGCCGGCAGGTTGAAGATCATCTTCTTCTGCGGGGTCGGCTTGTAGATGTCGGCGACCGCCGCGCAGATGTCGCGCGCGAATTCGAGCTCGGTGCCGGTGAAGCTCTCGGGCGAGTATTCGAACACCCACTCGGTCGCGGGATCGGCATCGGCCAGCTGCTTGACCAGCTTCGCGCCCGAAACGGCGATGTCGATGATGCCCGCAGTGTCGAGGCCGAACACGACCCGGCGCTGCAGGGTCGAGGTCGAGTTGTAGAGATGGACGATGACGCGCTTGGCGCCGCGGCAGGCCTCGAAAGTGCGCTCGATCAACTCCGGGCGGCTCTGCGTCAGCACCTGGATGGTAACGTCGTCGGGGATCATCTTCTTTTCGATGAGCTCGCGCACGAACTCGAAGTCGGTCTCCGAAGCGGCCGGGAAGCCGATCTCGATCTCCTTGAAGCCCATCTCGCAGAGCAGCTTGAACATGCGCGTCTTGCGGTCGGAGTCCATCGGCTCGATCAGCGCCTGGTTGCCGTCGCGCAGATCGACCGCGCACCAGATCGGCGGCTTGGTGATCACGGCATTCGGCCACTTGCGGTCGGGGAGGGGCACGGGCTTGAAGGGCGCGTACTTCTCGGCCGCGATCGGCATCATGGGCTTCTGGGGATTCTGGGATGACATGACGGGTAGCTCCTCGCGCCGCGCACGGCCGTATGTCTCAAACGAACACTGCGATGGATGGAATGGAGGCGGCGACTGATTGGGGAAACAGAGACGAACGACAAGCGATCCGCAGGGCCCTTCCGGTTGTCCCGGTCGGGCGGCGGATCAGCCGATAAGTCGTAGCGTCGTCAGTCGCAGCATGATGGGCGCGACAATCGTCGATTTGCCGGCGCCCGTCAACCCGGCTTGTTTTCTCCTCCCCTTCGCGGAGTCCGCGAAGGGGAGGTGTCGGCGTAATCGCCGACGGAGGGGTAGAGGCATCCGTTCGGTAGCTCGCCCCCTCCGCCCACGATTACGCGGGCACCTCCCCCGATGCGGGGGAAGTAAACGACGGCTAACGCAGCGGGACGTTCACGCCGATGCTGAGATTACCGCCGGGATAGGCAGGGCCGTACGCCGGCGCATAGGCCACCGGCGGGGCATAGACAGGCGCCGGGTAAACGACGACCGGACGGGGGGCGTAATAGACCGGGCGTGCCGGCTGAACGACGACGACTTCGCGATCGTAGTAGTGGTGATGATGGTGCTTGTAGTGCCCCCGGCCCTTCTTCCAGTCGTCGGCCATCGCGGCCGACGCGGTGAGCATGACGGCACCCGCGATCGCGAGCGAACCAGCCAGACGCAGGACCTCGATGTTCATTTTTCCGGTCTCCTTTGCTGCAGGATGAAACGCCCTGCGCGAGGAGGATGTTGCCTGTGAATTCGCCCTGGGATGGTGACCAACTTGTGGTAAGCGGGAAGGCAAGAATCGGAGGAATCATCAGATGGCAGGTCCGTTGGACGGCGTTCGCATTCTCGACTGCACGACCGTCGTGCTGGGTCCGTGGGCGGCGCAGCAATTGGGCGATCTCGG
>JBILYJ010000437.1:0-4680 GCA_044377795.1 Reyranella sp.
CTACGACGCCATCGTCGATGCCTGCTGCAAGGCTTGGACTGACCTTCTCGCCACACCGCAAAGGATCGCATCCATCACAAGCCGGCGATGGGCTGAACTGTCATGAGTTCTGTCGCTTGGTATTAGACCACACTCGCCAGTACGGCCTGGCGCAGGCCGGATGCCGCGAAGGCGTCGCCCTTCTCGTCCGTCAACCACTCGCTGGGACCGAAACCCAGCGGCTCGAAGAGGGCCTCCCGCGCGAAATCGTGCAGGCTCCTGCCGGTTCCCGCGACGATCATCCGCCCGAGCAGCGCCGTGGCGCCGCCGCTATAGACCCAGCGCGTGCCGGGCTCGAACACCACGGGCCGGCCGAGCACGTAGCGATAGCGGTCGGGCGCGCGATCCATCTCGATCTCACTGTTGGTCGGATCGGTATAGGGCACGCCGAGCTCGTCCCAGTCCGTGCCCATGGTCATGGTGAGCACGTGATGGACTGTCCACTGCGCACGCCCCGGATCGCCCGCGAGATCGGCATAGGCCGGGAAGGACGACAGAAGCGGCGCCTCGGGCGGCGGCACCTTGCCCTGCGAGAGCGCGAGCCCATACAGCAGGCCGACGATGCTCTTCGAGACCGAGCGCAGGTCGTGCAGCGTATCGGGCCCGAAGGCGACGGTGCCCAGCGATCGGCCGCGCGCATGGTCGGTTCCCGAGAAGTAGCGTTCGAGCAGAAGCTTGCCGTGACGCGCAACAAGGACCGCATGGACGTTCCAGATGCGCTTGTCCGCGATCAAACCATCGAGCCTGGCCGACAGGTCGGGCGCGAAGCCCGCCGCCTCGGGCGGTTGCGACCGCCAGGACGCGGGTTGGGCAGACGAGATCGACGGCGCCATGAGCATCGCTCCAAGCGAGGAAAGGAAAAGCGGACGGTCTGGAGGAGGGACTGTCATGGTCGTTGCGCTAGCACGGCAGCCTGCGCGGCACCGTTACACCAGAAAAGCCGACCGGCAGTTCGCGACCTGCGGCCTCAAAAGAGTCAGGGTCGTCGCCACAATCTCATCAGCGGGCCGTCTGCACCCGCGACGGGATCCATGCCGGGCAACGGGACTGCCGCAACCGCGCGACGAGCAGCCTCCCTCCCGATCTCGCCCGGCCGCTTCTGGTCGAAGCAGCCGTTGCGCGGATAGGCGCCGATGACCAGCAGATCGGCACTGGCGTCGAGACGCTGATGCCCCGTCCCCGCCGGCAGCACCACGACGTCGCCGGCAACCACCTCGAAGGCACGGCCGGCAGCACCGCCGAGTTGCACGGTTGCACGTCCCGCGGCGATTCCCAGCACCTCGTGCGTCCTCGTGTGAAAGTGCAGGAACGGATGGATGCCGTTTCGCCAGCCATCGGCCCAGCCATGCCTGGCGAAGACTCCCTCGAACCAGGCCGCTGCGTCACGTCGCTCTCCTGCCGGCACGACGTCTCGGTACAGCAGCACCGGCAAGGCCGGATTGTTCGGCGTCTCATCGTCGCCTTCGAACCGGAACGTCAGTGGCTCGGGTGTCTTCATGGCCGAATTGCATACCTTGCAGCCGCCCGTGGCAACCATCACCCCTCGCGCGGGTTGCAGAGGACGGGAAGGAGAACGACATGCGCCATCAGGTCCAGCCGGCGACCCCGCAGGACGTCGCTTGCCTTACGACAATGCTGGAGGATGCACCCGGCCATCTCGATTGGCCGGAGAAGGCGCCGAGTGACCGCCTGCTGGAGGCTTGTGCCTTCAGCACGCAACTCTGGGCGGCCCGCCGGTTGAGCGATGACTCGACCAGCGCGCTCTGGGGCGTGACACCTCGTCTCGACAATCCCGACGTCGGTTATCTCTGGATGCTGGCATCCGCCACATTCGACGAGGATTCGACAGAATTCGCGACGCTGTGCCGGCTCGTGTTCGCCGAGATGCTCCACCAGTTTCCACGAATCGAGCAGCTCATCGACGCCCGCAGCGATCGTACGATCCATCTCCTGCGCGGCCTCGGCTTCACCATCGGCCGTGCCCACCGGCAGGCCGGATCACCCGACAGCCTGCACCACGTATGGCTGGAATCCGAACAGCTCCGCCACCTCTCGAACCATCTGAGCGGAATGACGGTTCACTGACGGCGAGTCAAATCCGCAAAATAGAAAGCCCCACCGCCATTTCAGGCGTGGGGCTGGAGTAGTCCGCCGTCCGGTCACCATTACATCCGTAGCTCACCCCGGCGGACGCCCGCGATCAATCTGTCGCTGGGACCAAACAGATATGGGGTATCGCACCCGGACTTCAAGGTGCACTTCTTCTAAACGTCTCTTTGCCATCGCTTTTTGATTTGCGAACGGATCGCAGGTCTGCCTAACGTAGCGTTCCTGGGGGAGATCACATGTCGAAAAGCCGTCGTTCGTTGCCCACGCTGGCCCGCCTCCTTCCGGCCGGGGCGCTGGGACTGTCGGTCGGCCTCGCAGCAGCCGACGCAGCCGCCACGACGGTTGCAGAACCGGAGGGCGAGAAGGCTTCGGTCGCGGAGCGCCTCGAGTCACTTCGTGCCGATGTATCAGACGCCCTCGCTCAGCATCGCCAGGATGGCGGATCCTTCGTTGTCGTCGATCCCGAGCAGAGGCTCGCCTGGTGGGGCAACGGCGGCTGGCGCAACGGGGGTTGGCGCAACGGCGGCTGGGGGAACGGCGGTTGGCATAACGGCTGGCACAACTGGTGACCATGACCGCCACCCCTGAAATCGGGATGGTGGTCGTGCAGCCCACGGCCTTCTGCAATATCGCCTGCACATACTGCTATCTGCCCGACCGCTCGAACAAGCACGTGATCGCCCAGTCGACGGTGACACGGCTGTTCGAGCAGATCTTCGCGTCGGGCTGGTCTTGCCCCGAGATCACCGTGATCTGGCATGCGGGCGAGCCGCTCGTGGTGCCGGTCTCCTTCTATCGCGAGGCCTTCGCGACGATCGAGCGGATGCGGCCGGCCTCGGTTCACGTAAAGCATTCCTTCCAGACCAACGGCACGCTGATCGACTCCGACTGGTGCGCCCTCTTCAAGGACTGGGGCGTCGGCGTCGGGGTGAGCCTCGACGGGCCGCGCGAGCTGCACGATCTCCACCGCAAGAGCCGCAGCGGCAAGGGTACCTTCGACAAGACCATCGCCGGCATCCGGTGCTTGCGGGAAAACGACGTCGATTTTCACGTGATCTCGGTGCTGTCGCATACCAGCCTCGACCAGCCGGAAGAGTTGCTCGATTTCTACCTCTCCGAAGGGATCGACCAGATCTGCTTCAACGTCGAGGAGTCCGAGGGCGATCATGTCTCGAGCCTCTTCCACGGCCCCGAGCTGCGGAAGCGCTATGCCGCTTTCCTGCGCAGCTTCTGGCACCTGGCCCGCCGCAGCGGGCGGGTTCGCTTCGTCCGCGAAATCGATCTTGCTCTGCCGCGCCTGTTCCGTCCGGAAGGCGTGCCGGCGCGCAACATCCAGGTCGAGCCGCTTGCCATGCTGAACGTCGACAGCCACGGCAACGTCTCGAGCTTCTCGCCCGAGCTGCTGGGACTGAAGAACGAGGACTATCGCGACTTCCTCCTGGGCAACATCAACTTCCAGTCGCTCCAGGAAATCCGCGACACCTGTCTTGCTTCACCACTGTACCGCGACATCACCGAGGGCGTGCAGGCCTGCAGCCGATCCTGCGACTACTTCTCGGTGTGCGGTGGCGGTGCACCGGTCAACAAGCTGTTCGAGAACGGCAGCTTCACCGGCACCGAAACATCGTACTGCACACTGACGCAGATGGTACCGACGGACCTGCTCCTCGAAGCCTACGATCGCCTTGCGTGCAGCCCGACCACGGAGGCGCCGCAAGCCTCCCCCTCCCTTTCGCCTGTTCTTAGCGGCGACGCCGCCGCGTAGCCGTCGAGGAAACCATGAACCGTACGAAGCTTTTCGCTCTCTCCACACTGGTGGCTGCGGGATCGATGCTGGCGGCCGCCCAGTTGAGTGCCCAGCAACGCCCTGCGCAAAGCGGGCCGGCACCTCAGCCCCAGGCGGCGCCGTCGACGCCCAAGGATGCCGGCCCGACGCCGGGCGGCGGCGCGCCGTCGCCGGAGGGCAATCGCCCCTTCCCCGTCATGTTCGTCACCAGCGTCGAGCTGATCCGCTCCGAGCGGTCCGGCGGCATGGACATCGTCCGCGCCCGCGGCCTCGTCACCTCCAACGCCTGGGGCGAGCCGCACCTCCTGCCGATCACCCGCGGCGAGGGCATCGACGGCATGCTCGACCTCATCTTCCAGGCCAGCGCCCCGTCGGACATGGCTGCGCTCGGCCCCTTCATGCAGGTCGAGGCGATCCTGCCGATCGCCAAGGGACACCCCTACAAGGGCATCCGCGTCCGCTCGGGCTACAACGCCGTCTCGCTGAAGACCCTGCCGGGCTTCGCCGAGGTCGCTCCGCCCAAGGAAGACTGCGCCAAGTGCCTGGGCAAGTACTTCCAGGCCAAGGGCGGCGCCGCCCCCGCCGGCCAGGCCGCCGCCAACGTCGTGAAGGAAGAAGACCTGCCCTATCCGCTGCGCATCATCCGCCCGGCCGACGGCATCCCGAGCTACGAATACGAACCCAACCGTCTGACCCTGGTCCTCTCCGAAGCCGGACAGATCGTCGACGCCGCCTGGGACTGAGGT
>JBILYJ010000438.1:0-4673 GCA_044377795.1 Reyranella sp.
TCTATGGCGACTTCAATGCGGCGGATGCAGCGGATCTGAAGCGAGCCTACGACGAAGCCAGGAACGTCGCCGGATATGCGAAGCTGCGCGAGACCGTGCCGCATCTCGCCGTCTGGGACGACCACGATTACGGCTTGAACGACGGTGGCGTGGAGTTCGCCCACAAGGCGGTCGCCAAGGAACTCTTCCTCGATTTCTGGAATGCCCCGGCCGGTGACGTCCGGCGCACACGCGGCGGCATCTATGATTCGCGGATCATCGGACCGGCGGGAAAGCGCGTGCAGGTGATCCTGCTCGACGTTCGCTGGTTTCGCTCGCCGCTCAAGATCTCCGACAAGCGCGGTGCGCCGGGCAGGGAGCGCTACCTGCCCGACCCCGATCCGGCGAAGACGATGCTGGGCTCCGAGCAATGGGCGTGGCTGGCGGCGGAGCTGCGCAAGCCTGCCGAATTGCGCCTGATCGTGTCGAGCACCCAGGTCCTCGCCGAAGGCCATGGCTGGGAGCGCTGGGGAAACATGCCCCTCGAAAAGCAAAAGCTCGTGGATACGATTCGCGAGAGCGGCGCCAAGGGTGTCGTCTTCCTGTCCGGCGACCGTCACGTCGGCGCGCTCTATCGCGAGAGTCCCGAAGATCTCTATCCGCTGTACGAGGCCACTTCGAGCGGCCTCAACATGGTCTACTGGGCGGCCAAGGAGCCTGGACCCAACCGCATTGGCCCCCTCTTCGCCGCCGCCAATTTCGGCGTGGTCGAAATCGACTGGTCGGCACGCACGCTCCTGCTCGCGCTGCGCGACGAGAGCGGCAACACGCGGCGGGCGGTCGACGTCGGTTTCGACACTCTGGGCATTGCCACCTGATTGCCCAGATTGAATTGGGGGATGAGGCTTCACCGGAGGGCGTAGCGAGGACAAGGCGGTATCGGCCGCCGATCTCGGCCCAAAGGAACCTGCATGCAATCGGTGAAATCCGTCGCGTCAGTCTCTCTGCTATTGTTTGCTCTCGCCAGCACCGCAGTTCACGCACAAGACCGGATGCCCCCTCCCTCGTCTTCCCAGACTTCGACGGACACTTCGACCGACCGGCCGCAGGGACCGCCACCTCAAGGCAAGGCCGGCGCCAAGGCGCCCGATGACGGCGCGAACACACAGGGCGAGCGTCGACCGCCTCCCCCGAACGGACGCGGCGGAAGCGGCGCACCGCCTTCCGAGCCGCCTCGCATGGGACAGCAGGGACAGCCGCTGCGCGCAGGCACAGGACAGCCTCCTGAAAAGGAGCGGCCGCCCCGCGGGCAACAGCCCCCGGCGCCATCCGGTGCCGCCAATCCGGGTTGAGGCGCCCCGGGTTGAGACGCCGTCCGCAAAAAAGAAGGGCCGCCCTGGGGCGGCCCTTCATGCCTTCGGTAGTCGGGATTACTGCGGCTGGACGCCGGCGGCCTTGATGGCAGGCACCCACTTGTCGATCGAAGCCTTGAGTTGGGCACGGAGCGCCTCGGGCGTCGCGTCCTTCGGCTCGGGCAGATCGACCGCCTGGTCGATCAGGCGCGCGCGCACCTTCTCGTCGCTGAGCGCCGTGACCAGCGCCTTGTTCAGCGTCTCGATGACGTTCTTCGGCGTGCCCTTCGCTACGAAGAAGCCGTTCCAGATCGTGACCTCGTAGCCCTTGAGGCCCGACTCGTCGATCGTTGGCACGTCCGGCAGCTGCGGCAGGCGCTTCAGCGTGCTGACGCCCAATGCCTTGATGGTTCCGGCCTTGATCTGCGGCAGCACGTTCACCGCCTGGTCGACCATGTAGTCGAACTGGCCGCTGACCAGGTCGTTCAGCGCCGGGCCGGTGCCCTTGTACGGGATCTCGAGCACGTCGACCTTCATCATGCTGTTCAGCATCAGGCCACCCAGATGCGAGGCGGCGCCGATACCGGCCATGCCGTACTGCGCCTTCTTCTGGTTGGCCTTCACATAGGCCTCGAACTCCTTGAAGTCCTTGGCCGGCAGGTCCTTCTTGGCGACCAGCACCATCGGGTTCGTGCCGCCGAGCCCGATCGGCTCGAAGTCCTTCTGGCTGTCGTAGGGCAGCGTCTTGTAGAGCGCGATGTTCACCGCAAGGGTGCCCATGTGCGCGAACAGGATCGTGTAGCCGTCCGGCGTCGCCTTGGCGGCCTTGTTGACGCCGATGGTGCCGCCGGCGCCGCCGACATTCTCGACGATCATCGTCTGGCCGAGCGCCTCGCCCATGCGGGCGGTGAGCACTCGGGCCAGCGCGTCGGTCGGGCCGCCGGCCGCGAACGGCACGACGACCGTAATCGGCTTCGTCGGATAGGCCGTCTGGGCCATTGCACCCAAGGGGGCGGCCGCCAGGGCAGCGGCCGCAACGGTCGTCAGCAGGTTGCGTCTCTTCACAGGGTTACCCTCCCAAGAATAACTGTAACGCGGCTGCTACACCGTCTTCACGAGCTCTGCAATGGCCGCGCCCACCGTTTTTGTGTCGCCATTGCCGCCCAGATCCTTGGTGCGGGGACCGCCCTCGACCAGGGAGGCCGCGATGGCCCGCTCGATCGCCTCTGCCGCCTCCGGATATCCGAGGTGACGGACCATCATCGCGCCCGACCAGATCTGCCCGATGGGATTGGCGATGCCCTTGCCCGCAATGTCAGGTGCCGAACCGTGGACCGGCTC
Source organism: Reyranella sp. (assembly GCA_044377795.1). Taxonomy (GTDB): domain Bacteria; phylum Pseudomonadota; class Alphaproteobacteria; order Reyranellales; family Reyranellaceae; genus Reyranella. Next base: position 2,673 of record JBILYJ010000438.1, read on the forward strand.
GAACATCGAGGGGTACTTGCGCTCCGGGTTGATGTTGCCGGACGGCGCCACGCCGATCGAGCCGGTCAGCGCCGGCCCGAGGTCGGAGAGGATGTCGCCGAACAGGTTGGAGCCGACGACCACGTCGAACCAGTCCGGGTTGCGCACGAAATGCGCTGTCAGGATATCGATGTGATACTGGTCCGCCTTGATGTCCGGATACTTCTTGCGCATCTCGTCGAAGCGCTCGTCCCAGAACGGCATCGTGTGGATGATGCCGTTGGACTTGGTGGCCGACGTGACATGCTTCGTCTTCGTCGTCCGGGCGAATTCGAAAGCGAACTTGAGGATGCGATCGACGCCCTTGCGGGTGAAGATCGACTGCTGAATGGCCATCTCGTCGTCGGTGCCCTGGAACATGCGGCCACCGATCGAGCTGTACTCGCCCTCGGTGTTCTCGCGCACCACCCAGAAGTCGATCTCGCCCGGCTTGCGGTTGGCGAGCGGCGACGGCACCCCTTCGAACAGGCGCACCGGGCGCAGGTTCACGTATTCGTCGAAGTCGCGACGGATCGGGATCAGCAGGCCCCACAGCGAAACGTGATCGGGGACGCCCGGCCAGCCCACGGCGCCGAGGAAGATGCTCTCGAACGCCTTGAGTTGCTCCATGCCGTCATCCGGCATCATCTTGCCGGTCTTCACCAGACGATCGCACGACCAGTCGAAGTCGGTGAACTCGAGCTCGAAATTGAAGCGCCGCGCCGCGGCCTCCAGAACCTTCACGCCTTCCGGCAGAACTTCCTTACCGATTCCGTCACCCGGAATGAGTGCGATCTTGTGCTTGGCCATCGATGATCCTCCCGAACCGCGCGGAACGTAGCAGCGCGACCTTGCCATGCAAGCACGGCATTGCCCCTGCGACGCACCCGCGCCAATATGAACACGCGTTTACCCCGGAGTGGCCATGACCTTCGACCTCAAGATTACCGGCGGCACCATCGTTGACGGCACCGGTAAGCCGGGCTTCGTCGGCGATCTCGGAATCAAGGACGGCAAGGTCGTCGCACTCGGCAAGGCCGACGGACCGGCCGAGCAGACGATCGACGCCACGGGCAAGGTCGTCTCGCCGGGCTTCGTCGACGTGCATACGCATTACGACGCCCAGATCCTGTGGGATCGAATGCTCACCATCTCGCCCTGGCACGGCGTCACCACGACGGTGATCGGCAATTGCGGCTTCGGCGTCGCGCCGACCCGGGAAATCCACCGCAAGATGATCATGCAGACCCTGGAAAAAGTCGAAGGCATGAGCCTCGAGGCGCTGGAGGCGGGCCTCGGTATGGACTGGCCGTTCGAGACCTTCCCGCAATATCTCGACGCGCTGGAGAAGCGTGGCTCGGCGATCAACGTGGCCGCCCTGTTCGGGCACACCCCGCTGCGCCTCTACGTGATGGGCGAGGAATCGACCGAGCGGGCCGCCACCGCCGACGAGGTCGGCGCGATGAAGAAGCTGGTCCATGAGGCGATGGAAGCCGGCGCCATCGGCTTCGGCACCTCCGTCTCGGTCAGCCACAACGGCTATGCCGGCAAGCCGGTGCCCAGCCGCCAGGCGACGCCCGAGGAAATGGACGCCCTCGTCTCGGTGATGGGCGAGATGAAGCGCGGCCTGATGCAGATCACCATCGGCCGCGATTTCTCGACCCGCCACATGGCCGAGGTCAGCCGCAAGTACAACATCCCGGTCACCTGGACCGCCCTGCTCTCCCACCTCTACGGCCCGGGCGGCCATCGCAAGCAGCTCGATCTCGCCGCCGAGCAGCGCAAGTCCGGCGCCATGGTGATCCCGCAGGTGAGCTGCCGGCCGCTCAACTTCGAGGTCACCTTCGCCGAGCCGTTCATCTTCGACGTGATGCCGTTCATGAACGAGCTGGCGAAAGCCGACGCGAAGGATCCCGGCGCCCGCCGCCGCGCCTATGCCGATCCGGCCTGGCGCGAGAAGCTGCGCAGCGAGGTCACGCCGCT
>JBILYJ010000439.1:0-4672 GCA_044377795.1 Reyranella sp.
ATAAATCCCTCCGCGTGATCGCCAACGACATCTCGACCTCCTAAACGACGCTGTCGCTTCAAAGAATCGAGCCCCGACCTCCAGCGCAAATCACATAAGAGTCATCGGTTCAGACGGTTGGTATAAGAGTCATCGGTTCAGACGGTTGGTATAAGCTATGTCGGCCATTCCATCGCCGTCGAAGTCGGCGATTCCCGCCGGGTTCAACCACGTATTGGGCGAGCCCGTCGGTGGCGTCTCGGCGACAATCGACAGCGTTTCGTCTCGGACGGCGATGACCGCAAGAGCGGCGCCGCGACTGAGGTAGGAGCGAACGAGCACAATTTCATCGATCCCGTCGCCATCGAGATCGGCAAGACGGGGCTGCCGATCCTCGAACACCGAATCGTCTGGCAGCATCAGTCGTAGAAGTTTGCCGTCGCGCAGACGCACCATCAGGCTGGCCGCTTCATACGGGGAGCCGAGCACGAAGTGCCTATACCGCGTGGTCGCGTCTGCCAGCCACGCCTCGGCAATCGTACCAGTGCCGCGAGCAACACGCAGATCCGCTATGGCGCCCGGATAGTCCGCGGCACGACCGTCTGGCATGTACGCGAGCGCGGCAACGACGATGGCCATGGCCCACCGGCCGACTGAATGTAGCCATCTCGAGCACATCATCGACTTTCCAATGTGTCGGTCACGTTGGCACCTGACGGGGATAGGCCCTGGGTGACCCTACTTTGTTCGATGCCGTTCGACAGCTCAATCCGCAGTTCCCGGAAGAACCATGTCGTCATCGTGAACGTCGATCACAGCGGCCCCTCACCACCCAGAAAGGCGTCCTCGCCGCCCGTGTCGCGACGACGCGGCAGAGGACGGCGGTCCTTCCGCTCCGCTTTCGCGACCAGGGCGGCGTAACCTTCGCGAAGACCATCGTGTAGATGCGATGCTTTGCCATGGTCGCGATGCTAGCCTGTGCGCCGCCGCCATCAACGATGCGAAGAGGAACGTGCCATGCCACACGCCACCACGCCCGACGGGGTGAAGCTCTTTTACGAAGAGGCGGGCAGCGGCACGCCGATCCTGTTCGTCCACGAATATTGCGGCGACTGGCGGGCCTGGGAGCCACAGATGCGGTTCTTCTCGCGGCGCCATCGCTGCATCACCTACTCCTTCCGTGGCTATCCGGGCTCCGACGTGCCCGCATCCGGCGACCTGTACGGCCAGCAATTCGCCGTCGACGACGCTCGTCACATGCTCGACCACCTCGGGATTGCGAAGGCGCACATCGTGGGCCTGTCGCAGGGCGCTTTCGCGACGGCGCATTTCGGACGCTGTCATACCGATCGCGCCCTCTCGCTCACCCTCGCGGGCGTCGGTTCCGGTGCCGGCCGCGAAGGGCACGAGCAGTTCAAGAAGGATGCCGCCACGACGGCCGGCCTCATCCGCAAGCACGGCATGGCCAAGTATGCCGAGAGCCTGACGACCAACCCCACCCGCTCGCGCTTCAAGACGAAGGATCCGCGCGGCTTCGCCGAATTCACGAAGCATCTCGCCGAGCATCCCGATGTCGGCGCCGCCAACACCATGGAGAACTACCAGGGCAGGCGGCCCTCGCTCTACGACTTCGAGGAGGAGTGGAAGAAGCTCGACCTGCCGGCGCTGATCATCTGCGGCGACGAGGACGATCCCTGCCTGCAGCCCAGCCTCTACCTCAAGCGCGTGCTGCCCAATGCCGGGCTGGCGATGTTCGCCAAGACGGGGCACACGGTGAACCTCGAGGAACCCGACGCCTTCAACCGCGAGCTCTGGAACTTCATCACCCTGTCGGAAGCCGGCAAGTGGACGAGCCGACTGCCGGTCGCCGAGGGCGCCGGCCTTATCTGACGGTCACGGCGTGATTGAGCGGGCCATGGCCGCGTCCGAAGCCGGGCGCGGTCTCGATGGCCTTGCGGACATAGTCGCGCGCCCGCGCAACGGCATCACGCAGCGTCATCTGCTGCGCCAGCCCCGCCGCGATGGCCGACGCGAGCGTGCAGCCGGTGCCGTGGGTGCTGCGGCTCACGATCCGGACGTCATCGAAACGGTGGAACTTCCCGTCATGGAACAGCAGGTCGACGACGCGGTCGCCCTCGAGATGGCCGCCCTTCATCAACACCGCGCCGGCGCCGAGCTCCGCCAGCCGCTCGGCGGCGCGCTTCATGTCGGCCTCGACCCTCACCGGAAATCCCACCAGCACTTCCGCCTCCGGCAGGTTGGGCGTGATGAGCGCCGCCATCGGCAGCAGCCTGTCGCGCAGCGCTGCCTCCGCCTCCGTCAGCAACAGCCGGTGTCCGCCTTTGGCGACCATCACGGGGTCGACGACCAGCGGCACGCCGGCCGCATGCCTCTCGATGCCGGCGGCCACGACCTCGATCACGGCGGCGCTGTGGAGCATGCCGGTCTTCACGGCGTCGGCGCCTATATCGCTCAACACGACTTCGATCTGCTGGGCGATGAAGGCCGGTTCTACACCGACCACCCCGTGCACGCCCTCGGTGTTCTGGGCGGTCAGCGCCGTGATGGCGGTGGCGGCAAAACCGTTCATCGCCGTGACCGCCTTGATGTCGGCCTGGATGCCCGCCCCGCCCCCCGAATCCGAGCCGGCGACGATCAGCACTCGGCCCTTCATGCCGCCTGCCGGGGAATCGCCTCGATGATCTGATCGACGACGCTGTGAACGAGGTCGCAATCGTCCCCCTCGGCCATCACACGGATCAGCGGTTCGGTGCCCGACTTTCGCACGAGGATGCGCCCGCTCTTGCCGAGCCTCGCCTCGCCCGAGGCGATCGCCTTGATCACGGATGCGGCTTGCAGGGCCTGAGTCGCGTCGTCGACGCGCACGTTCTTCAGCAGCTGTGGCACGGGCTCGAACGCCCGGAAGAGTTCGCTCGCCGGCCGGCCGGTGCGAATCAGGACGGACAGCGCCTGCAGCGCCGCCATCAGCCCGTCGCCGGTGGTGGCGTGGTCGGTCATGATGATGTGACCGGATTGCTCGCCGCCCAGATTGTAGCCGTCGGCCCGCATGCGCTCGAGAACGTAGCGGTCGCCGACCTGCGTGCGGACCAGCTTCAGCCGCCGCGCGTCTAGATAGCGCTCCAGGCCGAGATTGGACATGACCGTCGCCACGACGCCGCCGCCCGACAGCAGGCCGTTCTGCGCCCACTGGTCGGCGATGGTCGCCATGAGCTGGTCGCCATCGATGACCGCGCCCATCTGGTCGACCATGATGACGCGGTCGGCATCGCCGTCGAGTCCGATGCCGATATGGGCATGGTGCGCGACGACCTGCTCTTGCAGCACGCCGGGATGCGTCGAGCCGCAATTGCCGTTGATGTTGAAGCCGTCCGGGGAAACGCCGACGCGAATTACCTCGGCGCCGAGTTCAGTGAGCACCGTCGGCGCCACCTTGTAGGCAGCACCGTTGGCGCAATCGATGACGACCTTGAGATCGCTGAGGTCCAGTCCGCGCGGCGCCGATGCCTTGACCGCCTCGATGTACCGGCCCTGCACGTCATCCAGCCGCTGCGCGCGGCCGATGGCGGCGGCATCGGCCAGAACGAGATCCGAGGGAGCCATAACCAGCGCCTGGATCTCGGTCTCGACCGAATCTGAGAGCTTGAAGCCGTCCGGACCGAACAGCTTGATCCCGTTGTCCTCGTAGGGATTGTGCGAGGCGGAGATCATCACGCCGACATCGGCGCGCATCGACCGGGTGAGAAAGCCGACCGCGGGCGTCGGGATCGGCCCCAGCAGGAACACGTCGACGCCCACCGAAAGAAAGCCGGCCGTCAGCGCCTGCTCCAGCATGTAGCCCGACAGGCGCGTATCCTTGCCGATGACGGCGCGGTTGCGATGGGCCCCGCGGTGAAACACCTGTCCCGCGGCCATGCCGATGCGCATCGCGATTTCGGCGGTCATCGGGGCGGTGTTCGCACGCCCGCGAACGCCGTCTGTGCCGAAAAGTGAACGAACCATGACCGTGGTTTTACCGCATTGCCTCGAAGACCGCGAGAGCCTGCCGCGTGGCGACGACGTTGTGGACGCGGACGATCGATGCGCCGCGGCGCAGGGCCTCCACCGCCAGCCACGCGGATGCCGGATCGCGATCGGCGGGCCTTTCGACGCCCGTCAGCCGGCCGATGAAACTCTTGCGCGAGCAGCCGACCAGCACGGGGTACCCCGCCTGCGCCAGACGCTGCGTCCCGGCGATCAGGGCCAGTTCCTCCTCGACCTTCTTGCCGAAGCCGAGACCGGGATCGAGGGCGATGCTCTGCCGTTCGACGCCTGCCGCCTGGCAGGCAGCGGCTCGATCGAGCAGGAACCGCCGGACATCCTCGACGACGTCCTCGTAGGCCGGACCGGCATAGCGCTCGTCCGGCCTTCCCCGCCGGTGCATCAGGACGACCGCCGCCTTGCGCCGCACCACCAGGGGCAGCAGGGCCGGGTCGTCGCGCAGCGCCGACACGTCGTTGACGATGCGCGCGCCGGCGGCCAGTCCCGCTTCGGCGACCAGGGCGCGACGTGTGTCGAGGGAGACGACGGCGCCGTGCCGTACCAGGCCTTCCACGACGGGGAGAACCCGCCGGCATTCCTCCTCGGAGGAGACGGCCGCCGACCCGGGGCGCGTGGACTCACCGCCGACATCCAG
>JBILYJ010000054.1:0-17836 GCA_044377795.1 Reyranella sp.
TTGCTCATCGCGAGGCTCCGGACATGTTGGCGACGATCTCCCAGGCGAGATCGGCGGCGGGCTTCACCAGCTTGCCAGAGTCGGCGGCACGCACATTGGCAGCCGTGCCGTCGAGCGAGCGGGCATAGACGCCCTGGCGGATGCAGGACACCCGGAACAGATTGTAGGCCATGTAGAACTCCCAGAGCGCGGGCTCGGGCACGGGGCGTTTCGACAGGCTGCTGTAGTAGTCCACCATCTCGGCTTCCGTCGGGAGGCCGAGATCCTCGAGATCGTGTCCCAGCAGGCCGCCCCAGTCCTTGGGCGTGCGCCACAGCATGCAGAGATAGGAAAGCTCGGCCAGCGGATCGCCCAGGGTCGAAATCTCCCAGTCGATGATGCCCAGCACGCGCGGCTCGGTGGCGTGGAAGATCATGTTGTCGAGGCGGTAGTCGCCGTGGACCAGCACCGTCTCGTCGTTTGTCGGCAGGTTGGCCGGCAGCCAGTCGAACAGCCGGTCCATCGACTCGATCTTCTCGGTCTCCGACGCCTTGTACTGTTTGCCCCAGCGCGAGATCTGGCGGGCGACGTAGCTGCCGGGGCGGCCGAAGTCGGCAAGGCCGAGGGCGGCATAGTCGACCCGGTGAAGACGGGCGAGCGCCTCGAACTTGGCGCGGTAGATGTCCCGCCGCCCCTCTTTCGGCACGTCCGGCAGCAGCGGATCCCACAGGACGCGGCCATCGCAGTATTCCATTATGTAGAAAGGCGTGCCCACGACGCTCTCGTCCTCGCTGAGCGCGTAGGCCCGCGGCGTCGGCACGTCGGTGCGATTGAGGGCCGAGATCACCCGGAACTCCCGGTCGACCGCATGGGCCGAGGGCAACAGCTTGCCCGGCGGCTTGCGGCGCAGGACGTAGCTGCGGCCCGCCCCATCCGTCAGACGGTAGGTCGGGTTGGATTGGCCGCCCTTGAACTGCTCCACGCGAACCGGAGGCGTGAAGCCCTCCACGTTGGCGGACATGAACCGGCCGAGCGACTGCTCGTCGAACCGATGCTTTTCCTGCACCGCCATCGTGCCGGTATAGTCTTCACCCCGCCGTGACACCCGAAAGCCTCCTGAACGACCGTTCACATTGGCCGGGAGTTTGCTCGCCCGCTGGGGCGCATGCAATATCGACCAACGGGGACATCGACGCGTGGAAACGCTCATTGCGGCCTGTCCGCCCGTTGCCTGGGTGGCGCTGCTGACGGTCGGCCGGGCCGAGGCCAGCATGCTCATTGCCTCGACCACGGCCGCCGCGGCCCACTCCCGGTCCGGAACAACAGACCGCGGGCCCGTCCGCGCCGACGCGGTAGGCAGTGTCGCCCTGTTCTGCGTTGCGACCCTCTCGCTTCCCGCGCTCTTTGTCGCGCCGATCGCCGCGTGGTGGGCGTCTTGCGCCCCTGTCTCCGTGCTGCGGCCCTTGTTTGCGCCCTGTCTGGGCCTAATCGCAGTCATTCTGCTGCTGAGATTGTGCACTTAGCACTTGTATTGCACTTGGCACTTGGGCAAAGCGGCCGAATTGTGTTTAGCTGTGGGCGGTCCGGGGATTCGGACCCAACACACATTGAAGACGACGCGTTTCTGGGGAGGCATCGTTGAACCGATTCCTAAGCAAGGACTTCCTGTCCGGGCTGATGTTCATTGGCTTCGGGCTGATCGCCCTTTATTTCGGCCAGAAGCTGGCGCTGGGCACGACCGTCCGCATGGGGCCCGGCTACGTCCCGCGGATGCTGTCTCTCACATTGGTGGGGCTGGGAGCTCTGGTTTGCATCGTCGCTGTTGTGAGCGGAAGCGACCCGGTCGAACGGCTGAAATGGAAGCCGATCACCTTGGTGACCATCGGCATCGTCTGCTTCGCCCTGCTGTTCGAGCGGGCGGGCCTGATCCCGGCCCTCGTCGTCCTGATCATGATTGCCTCACTCGCCGGTGAGGAATTCAAGCTCACGGAGGTGATCGGCAACATCGTCGTCCTCTCGGTGCTCTGCACACTCGTCTTCAAGGTCGGGCTGGGCATGAACGTCTACGTGTTGCGCGGAGTTTGGTGAGATGGATCTGCTCGACAATCTCGCGCTGGGCTTCAGCGTCGCCCTTTCCTTCCAGAATCTGACCTACGCCTTGCTGGGCTGCCTCCTCGGCACCCTGATCGGCGTCCTCCCGGGCATCGGACCCGTGGCGACCATCGCCATGCTGCTGCCCATCACCTTCCACCTGCCGCCGACCGCCTCGCTGATCATGCTGGCCGGCATCTATTACGGTGCGGCCTATGGCGGTTCCACGACGTCGATCCTGGTCAATCTTCCAGGCGAAGCGTCTTCGGTGGTGACCTGCCTCGATGGCTATCAGATGGCCCGCAACGGCCGTGCCGGCGCCGCGCTTTCGATCTCGGCTGTCGGCTCGTTCTTCGCCGGCACCGTCGGCACGATCATCATCGTCATGTTCGCGGAACCGCTGACGCGCATGGCCCAGAAGTTCGGCCCTGCGGACTACTGCTCGCTGATGGCGCTCGGCCTCGTCGCCGCCGTCATCCTGGCCAGCGGCTCTGTCATCAAGGCGATCGCCATGATCTTCCTCGGGCTGCTGTTTGGCCTGGTCGGCACCGACGTCAACACCGGTGCGCAGCGCTTCACCTTCGACATTCCGGAACTGAGCGACGGCATCGACTTCGCGCCGATCGCGATGGGCCTGTTCGGTATTGCCGAGATCGTGGTGAACCTCGAACGACATCTCACCCGAACCGGCGGCACGATCAAGGTGACGTCGCTTTGGCCAACCATGGAAGAGGTCCGGCGAGCCATTCCCGCGGCCCTGCGTGGCACCTTCCTCGGCGCGGCGCTCGGCGTTCTGCCGGGCGGCGGGCCGACGCTCGGCGCCTTCTCGGCCTACACGCTCGAGAAGAAGATCTCGAAGAACCCCGGCCAGTTCGGCAAGGGCGCGGTCGAGGGCGTCGCGGCGCCGGAGGCGGCCAACAATGCCGCCGCCCAGACCTCGTTCATCCCGATGCTGACGCTTGGCATCCCGTCCAACGCCGTCATGGCGCTGATGGTCGGTGCCATGATCATCCAGGGCATCCAGCCGGGGCCCGAGGTCATGACCAAGAAGCCGGACCTCTTCTGGGGCATGATCGCCTCGATGTGGATCGGCAACGCCATGCTGGTCATCATCAACCTGCCGATGATCGGTATCTGGGTGAGACTGCTGACGGTGCCCTACCGCTTCCTGGCACCGGCCATCCTGCTCTTCTGCTGCATCGGCGCGTACAGTCTGCAGAACAGCACGTTCCACGTCATGCAGGTCGCCGTCTTCGGCATCCTGGGGTACGTGTTCGTCAAGCTGGGCTGCGAGGGGGCGCCCTTCCTGCTCGGCCTCGTGCTGGGACCGCAGATGGAGGAATACTTCCGCCGCGCCATGCTGCTCTCGCGCGGCGATCCGATGGTCTTCCTGCAACGACCGATCAGCCTCGGCCTGCTCATCACGACGGCGCTGCTGCTGATCCTGATGGCCTTGCCAAGCTTCAAGAAAGCGCGCGAGAAAGCGTTCGTGGAAGAGGAGGGCTGACGCCCTCCTGCAATTTCCGGAGGTTGAGATGTCCGACCTGCCCAAGCGCGTGACCATCGACGAGGAGGGCCCTCGCGAGGGCTTCCAGTCGGAGAAGAAGAACATACCGGTGGCCGACAAGGTCCGCCTCATCGAGGCGCTGGCGGACACCGGGTTGAAGCGCATCGCCTGCGTTTCCTACGTCAATCCCAAGCGCGTGCCGACCATGGCCGACGCCGAGGAAGTGGCTTCCAAAATCGATCGCAAGCCCGGCGTGCAGTACAGCGCGCTGTGGCTGAACCAGCAGGGCCTCGAGCGCGCGCTTCGGGGCCCTCTGCATGTCGACGGCGGCGTCCGCGTCACCGCCTCCGACACCTTCTCCCGCAAGAACATCGGCAAGTCGGTGCCCGACGCCATGGTCGAGCAGCGCCTGTCGCTCAAGACCTTCAAGGACCGCGGTATGCCGGTCGAATGGGGCGTCATCCTGGGCGCCTTCGGGTGCAACTACGAAGGCGAGCTGTCGACCGAGCTGATCCTGCAGCGCGTCCAGCTGGCGCTCGACGAGGCCGAACTGGCCGGCTTCAAGCTGAAGGGCATCAAGCTCACCGACGCGATGGGCTGGGCCACGCCCGCCTCCGTCGAACGGCTGATCGGCGCGGTACGGTCGAAGTGGCCCGACCTCGAGATCGCGCTGCACCTTCACGACACCCGCGGCACCGGCGCGGCGGCGGCCTACGCCGGCCTGCGCCTGGGCGTCACCCGGTTCGACGCTTCCGTCGCGGGCCTGGGCGGCTGTCCCTTCGCCGCGACCGACGGCGCGGCCGGCAACATCTGCACCGAGGACTTCGCCTTCATGTGCGAGGAGATGGGCGTGGAGACCGGCCTCGACATCGAACGCCTGATCGAGGTCGCGAAGCTCGCCGAGGAGATCGTCGGCCGCCCCCTGCCCGGCCACGTGATGCGCGGCGGCACGCTGAAGGCGGCTCGCCGCAGGGCCGCTGCATGAATATCGGGACCCTGGCCGGCCTCGGCCCGGATTCGACCCCGGATTCGACCTACGTCGACGTCAAGGACGTGCCGTGGCAGCCGACGCGCTTCCCCGGGATCGATTGGAAGATCCTGATGGAGCAGAAGGAAACCGGCCTCTCGACCGTGCTGATGCGCTGGGCACCGGGCGCCCGCTTGCCGAAACACGAACATGTGGCGATCGAACAGACCTACGTGCTCGAGGGCTCCTTTGCCGATCACGCCGGCGTGTGCCGGGCGGGCAACTACGTCTGGCGGCGCGCCGGCAGCCGCCACGACGCCTGGACCGACGAGGGCTGCCTCATGCTGGCGGTCTTCCTGAAGCCCAACACCTTCTTCGATTAGCCGGGACCCGGAACGGGCGCGGTCTTCGAATAGAACCGGTTCGCGACCTCTGCTAATGCTCCGTCGCAGTCCGCCCGTCGAGGCCGGCGCAAGGGAGGCAGGGGCACATGTCAGGCGTTCTGGAAGGCATCCGCGTACTCGATTTCGGCCGCTACATCGCCGGTCCATTCTGCGGCACGATGCTGGCCGATCTCGGCGCCGAGGTGATCCGCGTCGAGAAGCTCGAGGGCAGCGAGGACCGCTGGGTGACCCCGGTCGTCGAGGGCGGCGAAGGCTCGATGTTCCTCCAGATGGGGCGCAACAAGCTCGGCCTCACCCTCAACCCGATGAAGCCCGAGGGCCGCGAGATCGTGAAGAAGCTGGTGGCGGCTTCCGATGTGGTGATTGCCAACCTGCCCTACGAAGACCTGCAGAAGATGGGCATCGACTACGAGAGCCTCTCCGCCCTCAATCCCCGCATCATCCTCGCCACCACGTCGACCTTCGGCTCGGAAGGCCCCTACAAGACGCGCGTCGGCTTCGACACGATCGGCCAGGCGATGTCCGGCGCCATGTTCCTGTCTGGCGACGGCGAGACGCCGACCCGCATGAACGCCCCGTTCGTCGACTTCGGCACGGCGCTGCTCAACACCGTGGGCGTGCTGGCGGCCCTCATGGAGCGCACGAAGAGCGGCAAGGGCCAGAAGGTCGAGACCGCCCTGCTGCGGACCGCCATCAACATCACCAACGGCCATCTGATCGAGCAGGCGATGCTCAACCTCAACCGTATCGCCACGCTCAATCGCGGCTTCACGGCCGGCCCCTCCGACACCTTCAAGTGCAAGGACGGCTGGATCTACGCCATGACGATCGGCCAGCCGCTGTTCGTGCGCTGGTGCAAGCTGATGGGCGACGAGAGCCTCGCCGCCGACCCGCGTTTCAAGGACGATCTCGCCCGCGGCGACAATGGCGAGGCGCTGTCGGCGATCATGCAGCAATGGTGCGACAGCCGCACCGTCGCGGAGGCGCTGGCGGCGCTGGAGGCCAACCGCATTCCGGCCGGCCCGGTCTACACGCCTCAGCAGGCTCTCGATGACCGGCACGTGCAGGAAGCCGGCTTCTTCCATTCGATGGACTATCCCGGCGCCAGGATTCCCGTGCCGGTGCTGCAGGAGCCGGTGAAGCTTTCCCGGACCCCCCTCACCATCCGGCGCCGGGCGCCGACCCTGGGCGAGCACACGGACCAGATCCTGCAGGAACTCGGCTACGGCGCCGACGATATCGCCAGGTTGAGGGCCGACCGGGTCGTCTGAGGGGGCTGATCCGGGGGCTCCTCCGGGCGTATAAGGGTTCAGGAGCCGAAACATGATGCGACGTCTACTACTGATATTGATGACGGTGGGATGCTGCAGCTCGGCAGGAGCGCTGGCGGCGCAGGACCTGCCCTACGGGCAAAGCCATGTTTTTGCCGCGTTTCGCAATGGCGAGCGGATCGGGACGCACACGCTCACCTTCAAGCAGGAAGGCGACAAGCGGGTCGTGACCACCTCGATCGACTTCTCGGTCAAGGTACTCGGCCTGACGATGTATCGCTACCTGCATCGCGGCCAGGAGATCTGGAACGGCAATACCTTCGAATCGATCTCGACCCAGACCGACGACAACGGCACCAAGTACGGCGTGAAGGCCCGCCAGGAGGCCGGCAGCACCGCGGTCGTCCGCGATGGCAGCGCGCCGAAACTGTCGACCAACGATATCGGCTTCCAGCAGGGCACCGCCCGGCAGGAGACCCTTCCCCCTGGACTCATGCCGTCGACCCACTGGAACCTGAACCAGGTGAAGCAGTCGGCGATCCTGAACAGCCAGAACGGCGCGCTCGCGAAGGTCCAGATCACGCCCAGGGGCCGCGAGACGGTCAAGACGGCGAAAGGCACCCTGGAGGCGACACGCTATTCCTATACCGGCGACGTCGAGATGGATCAGTGGTTCGACGACCGCGGCCGCTGGGTGAAGGCCGCTTTCAAGGCTTCCGACGGGTCGACGATCGAGTACATACTGCAGGAATGACCCCTGCAGATTGTTTCGCGAAGCTGCCCGATCTCCTCTCTGACGATGCCGACCTGCTGCGGCGTGGCCGCTGGCTCAGCGTCGACTGCAGGATCGACATCGGCAGCGAGCCCTTCCACCTGACGCTCGCCCAGGGCGCCCTGGCCGCATTCGATCGCGGCCCGAAGCTGATGCGCTCCACCGTCTTCACCGTGCGCGCCACCGATGACGCGTGGCGCCATCATTGGAGAAGAATGCCCGAGCCGGGTTGGCATGACCTGTTCGCGCTGACCAAGCGCGGCACCGCCTCGTTCGAAGGCGACCTGCGGCCCCTCCTGCAGAACCTGCAGTACTTCAAGGACCTGCTCGCCCTGCCCCGCCGCCTGCCGGAGGCCCCCTGACATGGCGCCCGTTCTCGACCCCATGGTCGGCCGCTACGTGCGGCTCGACATCGACGGCACGCCGCATCGCCTCTACTTCGAGGAGGCCGGACAGGGCATTCCGCTGGTCTGCCTGCACACCGCGGGCGCCGACGGTCGCCAGTTCCGTCATCTCCTGGCCGATCCCGAGATCACGAACCGCTTCCGCGTGATCGCGTTCGACATGCCCTGGCACGGCAAGTCGACGCCCCCGGACGGCTGGGAAAAGACCGAGTACCGGCTGACAACCGCCTCCTACACGGCGGCCATCCGCGCCTTCTGCCAGGCCCTGGAGCTCGACCGTCCCGTGGTGATGGGCTGCTCCATCGGCGGCCGCATCGTGCTCAATCTCGCGATCGCGCACGCCGCCGAGTTCCGCGCCCTCGTGGCCCTGGAGGCCGCCGACTTCCAGCAGCCCTGGTACGACACGGCGTGGCTGCATCGTCCCGACGTCCATGGCGGCGAGGTCTGCGCCGCGCTGATCTCGGGCCTGATCGCGCCGCAGAGCCCTCCTGTCAGCCGCCACGAGACGCTGTGGATGTACATGCAGGGCGGCCCCGGCATCTTCAAAGGCGACCTCTACTTCTACCGGGTCGACGGCGACCTGCGCGAGAAGGTGAAATCGATCGATACCGATGTCTGCCCGCTCTACCTGCTGACCGGCGAATACGACTTCTCCTGCACCGCCGAGGACACGCTGCGCACGGCGGCGCAGATTCCCGGTGCTCAGGTGCAGGTCATGAAGGAACTGGGCCACTTCCCGATGAGCGAGAACCCGGCCAGGTTCCGCGAATACATCCTGCCGGTGCTGGCGAAGATCGCGGCGACAAAAGGCTAGAGCGTCACGACACCGTCCAGGGCCGTAAACGAAACAAACAAAATAGACGAAACGAATGAAACGAACACGCCCCGGGCGATTCCCCGGTTTGTGGTGGCTGGGATGTTGCGAGGTTCGGTGCATGGACGTCCTGGATAACGTCGGCTCGGCCTGCGCAAAGCCGCAACGCGCAGCCAGGACGACGTCGCCCAGCTGTCGGGTCATTCTCATTGGAGCGCGCAACTCAAGTTGCGCTCATGGTTTGTTATCGACCGAATTTGAGCGCAACTGGAGTTGCCCGTTCCATTGATAGTCAATGCCGCGAGTCGAACACCAGCCTCACCGCAGCCCGAACAAAGCGAGGGTCGACAGATCGACCATCAGAGGATCTGGAAGACCTCGTAGACCGGTCCGGTGGGATCGCGCCGGCCGGTCGAGACGCAGACGATGCGGTTGAGGAAGCGGTACTTCTCCGACGCCGTCTCGAACCAGGGCGTGGCGCGGAAGTAATACTGGCTGGGATCGACCTTCACGCCCATGTTGAGCTGCTCCATCACCCAGGCCGGTCCGTGCCGCATGCCGCGGTAGCTCATGTAGATGAGGTGTCCGTCGTCGGTCTTGAGCGTGAGCCGTACGTCGAGCTGCAGGATGCCGTCGCGTCGCAGCAGCAGCCAGTCGCCTGCCGGTGCCGGCAGGACGGTGCCGCGCAATTCGTCGCCTGCGAACGTGCCTCCCGTCACGGTCGCGATGCGCCGGCGGCCATAGGGCGTCTCGCCGACATCGACCAGGTTCGGATCGACCTGGAGAGTGAGCGTGAAGAGATGGGTGGAACGGAGTGTCGGTTCGGTCATGCTGATCCTCGAATCTTGGCCATCAGATCCTGGCCGTCCGACCTTCCCAGTAGGGAGCCCGGAGTTCACGCTTCATGATCTTGCCGATGGTGCTGCGCGGAAGCGAGTCGCGAAACTCGACGGCGACGAGGCGCTGCGTCTTGCTGAGCTGTCCGTTCGCCCATTCGCGCACCGCCTCCTCGCCCACCGTCGCGCCGGCGCGGCGTACGCACAGGGCCATCGGCGATTCGCCCCACTGGTCGCTCGGCACGCCGATCACGGCGACGTCGATCACGTCGGGATGCTTCAGCAGCAGCACCTCGATGTCGGCGGCATAGACGTTGAAGCCACCCGATATGATCATGTCCTTCTTGCGATCGAGCAGGATCAGGAACCCGTCCTCATCGAGCTTGCCCATGTCGCCGGATTTGAAGAACAGCCGGCCGTCGGCGTCGTGCCAGAACAGTTCGCGCGTCTTGTCATCCTGCTTGTAGTAGCCCTTCATCATCATCTCGGCGCGACCGGCGATCTCGCCGACCTCACCCTGGGGCAGTTCCCGGCCCTGCTCGTCGAGAACCTTCAGTTCGACGCCGAAACCCGGCTTGCCGACCGTGTGGAGCTTGTCGGGATGCAGGTTGGCTTCGAGCATGCAGCTCCCGCCGCCCTCGGTCAGGCCGTAGATCTCGATCAGCCGGCCGGGCCAGCGCGCGAGGCAGTCGGCCTTCACCTGGGCGCGCAGCGGCGCGCTGGTCGAGAGCTTGGCCTTGAAGGAGCCGAGGTCGTATCTGTCGAAATCGGGATGGGCCAGGATGCGCTGGTACTGCACCGGCACCAGCATGGCATGCGTGACGTGCTCGGCCTGGGCCAGTTCGAGGAACCTGACCACGTCGGACTTGCGCATCAGGATCGACGTGCCGCCCACGCCGACGGTGGCCAGCAGTGCCACGAGCGTGGTGTTCGAATAGAGCGGTGTCGAGACCAGCGAGATCGTGTCCGGCCCGTAGTCGAAGGCCGGGAAGCGCACGGGAAGCTGGCTGCGCAGGGCGTGCGAATGAAGGATGCCCTTGGGCAGGCCGGTCGTGCCGGAACTGTAGATGATATTGAAGTCGTCCAGCGGGCCGATCTCGGTCTCGAACGGCGCATCGCTCGCGGGCGCCAGCCAGGCCTCGAAATCCTGCCAGCCCGGGCGCGCGAAGTCGTAGGCGATGCGGCCGCCGGGCACCAGCTTGCCCAGCCGCGCCTCGTAGGGCTCGACCAGAGCGCGGTACTGGTCCGACAGGAACAGGACCTTGGCGTCGCAATCGTCGAGCATCTTCTCGAGCGCATCGGCCGCCGCCATCGTGGAGAGCGGCACCACGCAGACGCCGGCCCGCAGGCCTCCCATGAAGGTCTCGAGATACTCGATCGAGTTGGCGGCAAGAATCGCGATCTTGTCGCCGCGCCCCAGGCCCATCTCCGACAACCGCCTGGCGATGCTGTTGATGCGCCCGTCGAACGCCCGCCAACTCCGCACCGCGCCGTCGCACTTCACCGCCGGCTTGTCCGGATGGCTCCTCGCATGCTGCGCGATATAGGCCGGGATCGACGTGAACTCGGGAATGTCGTCGATGACCGGCTGCGGGACGATTGGCTGGTCGGCGCTCACGGCCGACCTACTTCTTGGGCTCGACCGTCTCCACCGGACCGCCGGCCTTCTTCCAGGCGCCGAAGCCGCCCTCGAAATGGGCGACCGGCGTGAGGCCCATGTCCTGCGCCGTCTTGGTCGACAGGGCCGAGCGCCAGGCGCCGGCGCAGAAGAACACGAACTTGTTGCCGGTCTGGAAGTAATCCTTGGCGTAGGGGCTGTGGGGATCGATCCACATTTCGAGCATGCCGCGCGTCACGTTGATGGCGCCGGGAATGGTTCCGTCACGCCACAGTTCGCGCGGATCGCGGATGTCGATGAAGGTCACGCCCGGCTGGCCATGGATCTTCATCGCGTCGGCCAGAGACAGAGTCTCGATCTGGCTGTTGGCCTCGTCGACCATCTGCTGGACCGTCTTCTTGACTTCGAGCGGCATCGAACCCTCCTACGCGCTTCCTTCGAGCGTCAGTAGCATTTTGGCCGCAGCGCGCAAACGACGGCCACCTCGCCGCGTGAAAATCGCGGCAGCTATTTTCCACCAGCCTCGGGGATGGCCTTCATCTCCTCGAGCCAGACGTCCGGGCTGCCGTCCGACGGCGCCCGCCAGTCGCCGCGCGGCGAGAGCGAACCGCCGGACGAGATCTTCGGTCCGTTGGGCAGCGCCGAACGCTTGAACTGGTTGGTGAAGAAGCGGCGCAGGAACAGCGCGAGCCAGCTGCGGATCTCCTCCAGCGTGTAGGCCCGCCGCGTTCCTTCCGGCAGGTTGGCCGGCCAGGCGCCCTTCTCGATGTCGTGCCAGGCATTCCACGCCAGGAAGGCGATCTTCGACGGCCGGTAACCGAGGCGCGTCAGGTAGAAGAGATTGAAGTCCTGCAGGGCGTAGGGACCGACGAAGCTCTCGGTCGCCTGGACCACGCCCTTCTCGCCGGCCGGGATCAGCTCGGGCGAGATCTCGGTGTTGAGGATGTCGTGCAGGATCTCCGCCGTGTCCTTGCTGACGTCGCCGGAGGCGGCGACGAAGCGGATCAGGTGCTGGATCAGGGTCTTCGAGACCGAGCCGTTGGGGTTGTAGTGGGACATGTGATCGCCCACGCCGTAGGTGCACCAGCCCAGCCCCAGCTCCGAGAGATCGCCGGTGCCGACCACCATGCCGCGCTGCTGGTTGGCCAGCCGGAACAGATAGTCGGTGCGCAGCCCTGCCTGCACGTTCTCGAAGGTCACGTCGTAGACCTTCTCGCCCCTGCCGAACGGATGGCCGATGTCGGCCAGCATCTGCGTCGCGGCCGGCTTGATGTCGATCTCGGCCGCCGTGACGCCGAGCGCCTTCATCAGCCGCCAGGCATTGGTGTACGTCTTGTCGGAGGTGCCGAAGCCCGGCATCGTGTAGGCAAGGACGTTCTTGCGGCTGAGCCCCAACTGATCCATCGCGCGGCAGGCGACGATCAGCGCGTGCGTCGAATCGAGGCCGCCCGACACACCGATCACGGCATGCTCCGTCCGGCTCGACTGCAGCCGTTGCGCCAGCCCCTGGACCTGGATGTTGTAGGCCTCGTAGCAATTGTCGCGCAGCTTGGCGGGATCGGACGGCACGTAGGGGAAGCGCTCGACGGCGCGATCGAGCGCAACGCGGTCCTTCGGCGGATCGAAGACGAACCGGACCTGTCGGAAGCGCTCGACCCTCTCCTTCTCCTGCAGCGCGCAATCGGCGAAGCCGTTGTAACGCAGGCGCTCCTGGCGGATACGACCGACATCGACATCGGCCTGGATGATCGTCGACTCCCTCTCGAAGCGCGACGACTCGACCAGCTGGTCGCCCACTTCATAGATCGCAGCGTGGCCGTCCCAGGCGAGGTCGGTCGTCGATTCGCCCGGTCCCGACGCCGAATAGGCATAGGCCGCGACGGCGCGCATCGACTGGCTGCCGCACAGCAGCCGCCGCGCCTCGGCCTTGCCGATCGTGATGTTGCTGGCCGACAGGTTGACCAGAAGCTCGGCCCCGGCCAGCGCGGCATGGCTCGAGGGCGGGATCGGCACCCAGACGTCCTCGCAGATCTCCACGTGGAAGGTGAGATCGACGCCGGTCGCCTTGAACAGAAGGTCGGTGCCGAAGGGCACGCTCTGCCCGGCCAGTTCGAACTCATCGCAGATGACGTTGGCGCCGGAGATGAAATGGCGCTTCTCGTAGAACTCGCGATAGTTCGGCAGATAGGTCTTGGGCACAACGCCCAGCACCTTGCCGCGATGGACGACGACCGCCGTGTTGTAGAGGCGGTTCGCCACCCGGAGCGGCGCCCCGACGATCAGGACGGGAAAGAGGTCGCGCGATGCCTCGACGACCCTGGCGATCGACCGCTCGACCTCGTCGAGCAACGCGTCCTGCAGCAGCAGATCCTCGATGGCGTAGGACGAGAGCCCCAGTTCGGGAAAGACCATGACGGCCGCCCGCGCCTTGTCGCCCTGGCCGGCGAGCTTCAGCGTCTCGGCCAGATTGTAGGCCGCATCGGCCACGCGGGTGCGCGGCACGCAGCAGGCCACGCGCACGAACTCATGGGAATAGAGCGAGAAGAAATCGGACATCGGAACTCCAGCCATTCCCTACTGGTGCCTTGGACACCGGTTCCGATCAAGGGGTGCTGAAGAGAAGGCGATGGTGGGCGCGACAGGGATCGAACCTGTGGCCACTGCCATGTCAAGACAGTGCTCTACCGCTGAGCTACGCGCCCATCACCTGCTGTTGCCGGGGTCAAGTACCAACCGGTAACGCGGAAGCCCGGTCGTCTACATTGCCGCAAACGGATTGGCAAGAGCGCGAGCGTGACGTGCCCTGTCACACCCGCTATGAGCATGGGATGGATTTTCTTCCGGTCCTGCCCGATCACGAGGCCCTGGATTGCCGCCTGCCGGCGCACCAGACGGTCCCGGTGGTCGTGGCCTCGCCGCACAGCGGCTCGAACTATCCTCCGGCCTTTCTCGAGCAGGCCGCCGTTCCGCTCGCAGCCCTTCGCCGGGCGGAAGACGCCTTCGTCGACGAGCTTTTCGCCGCCGCTCCCTCGCTCGGCATGCCGTTGCTGGCCGCCCGCTTTCCCCGCTCCTACGTCGATGCCAACCGCGAACCCTATGAACTCGATCCGGGCATGTTCGAGGGTCCGCTTCCGCGGCCGCTGAACCATCGCACCACCCGAGTGGCCGCCGGTCTCGGCATGATTCCGCGGGTTGCCGCCAGCGGCGAGGCGATCTACCGGGGCCGCGTCCCCTCCGAAATGATCGAGCATCGGCTGGAAACCTGCTGGCGGCCCTATCACCAGACCCTGTCCCTGCTGGTCGAGCACACCTACAGCAGTTTCGGCGGCGCGCTGCTGATCGATGCCCATTCGATGCCTTCCTCGGCCTCCACCCTCGGCACGCGGGATCGCGACCAGCGGGTCGACATCGTCCTGGGTGACAATCATGGGGAAGCCTGCGCGCCGGAGTTCACCGCGGCGGCGGAACGGTGGTTTCGCGCACGTGGCCTGCGCGTTCTGCGCAACCAGCCCTACGCGGGCGGCTTCACGACCCAGCGCTACGGCCGGCCGGCTCTGGCCCGCCACACGCTGCAGATCGAGATCAACCGGGCGCTCTATATGGACGAGGCCCGGCACGAGAGACTACCGACCGCGGGCGTTTTCGCCCGCCTGATCACCGGTTTGCTGGAGGAAATGGGCCGGCAGGCTCAGGAAACCCTGCAGCCGCCCCGACCTCTGGCCGCCGAATAAAACCTGCGGACGTTGCCGCACCGGCAAAAAAAAGGGCCGTGACAAGCACGGCCCGAGTTTAGGGAGGAAACGCCCAAGACGGGCATACAGCAAACAATGCGGCTACCGAGGTAGCGTTTGCTGCCCTCAAAGAATGGTGCACCTGCGAAGAGAATGCAAGGGCGAAAAAGAGCCCTGAATTCACATATTTAGCGTTCGTTGATGTCAGGTCTCAGGTGTTGCGCTTTTGCAACGCACAATAATAGTGCGATGCAGCTTTGCATCCTGCGCATTGCTTCAGCAAACGCGCGAGGGCGGGGTTTCTATAGGGTGTTCAAAGACTTAAGACCTGGATGGAGGGGTTGTTGGCCAAGAAGTTCGTAGTCGCAATGATGATGCACGAGACCAATACGTTCTCGCCCCTGCCCACTCCCATCGAATCCTTCGCCCGAGGCGGCGGCCTGGGCGCCCTGAACGGGCCTGATGCCATCAAGGAGGCCGAAGGCACCAACACCTCCCTGGGCGGGTTCATCGAGGTCGCCCGCAAGGCCGGCGCCGAGTTCACCGTCCCCATGGCCGCTTCTGCCCATCCGTCGGGCCTGGTCACCAAAGCGGCATACGAGCAGATGACCAATGCCATTGTGGACGAGGTCAAGAAGGGCTGCGACGCCGTGCTGCTGGCCCTCCACGGCGCCATGGTCGCCGAGCACTATGACGACGGTGAAGGCGAACTGCTGAACCGCATCCGCAAGATCGCGCCCAACGTGCCGATTGCCGTGGCGCTCGATTTCCACACCCAGATGACCGACGCCATGGTCAACGGCGCCACGATCATGACGGGCTACCGTACCTATCCCCATATCGACATGGCCGACACCGCCCGCCGCGCCGGCCGCACGCTGATGCGGGCCCTGGCCGGCGATGTCGAGCCGAAGATGGTCTGGGGCAACCGCCCGATCATGAGCAGCTCGCTGGTCCACACCCCCTCGCGCGAGCCGATGAAGACCCTGATGGGCATGGCCAACCAGGCCGAGGACACCGGACAGGTCCTGAACGCCTCGGTATTCGGCGGCTTCCCGCAGGCAGACATCCCCCACCTCGCCCTCTCCTCGGTCATCGTCTGCGACAGGCGGACGGCCGAGGGCGAGATCCTGCTCAACCGGATCCTCGATACGGCCTGGGAAAAGCGCGAAGGCTTCCTCTTCCATCCGGAGCCGCTCTCGGTCCAGGTCGGGCGCGCCAAGGGCTACACCGACTATCCCGTCGTCATGGCCGACCATGGCGACAACACCGCCTCGGGCGGCACCCAGGACGTGATGAGCGTCATCGAGGAGGCCATGAAGCAGGGGCTCGAGGATGCCTGCGCCGGCCCGATCTGCGATCCGACCTGCGTCGAGCAGATGATCAAGGCGGGTGTCGGCGCCGAAGTGACTCTCGAACTGGGCGGCAAGATCGACATGCCGGCCATGGGCCTCAAGGGCAAGCCGCTCAAGGTCACCGGCAAGGTGAAGGCCATCACCGACGGCCAGTTCGTCGTCACCGGCCCGATGGCGACCGGCACCACGGTGCGCATGGGCCGCACCGCCGTGCTCGACACCGGCAAGATGCAGATCGTCGTGTCGGAAAAGCGCGCCGAACCCTACGATCTCGGCGTCTTCACCCATTGCGGCATAGATCCGCGGCGCAAGAAGTACGTGCTGATCAAGTCGCGCCAGCATTTCCGCGCCGGCTTCGAGCCGATCGCCAAGCACATCGTGATGTGCGACGGCGACGGCTGCACCGCCTCCGACCTCAAGCTCTTCAAGTACGAGCGGGTCAAGCGGCCGCTCTACCCGTTCGACCTCGACATGCGGCTCGGCCGCAACGAAGCCTAGGAGCCCCCATGGCCACTTACGACATCGTCATCCGCAACGGCCAGGTGGCCGACGGAACGGGCAGGAAGCTCTTCGCCGCCGATGTGGCGGTGAAGGGCGACCGCATCGCCGCCATCGAGGCGCCCGGGACACTCAGGGGCGACAACGAGATCGACGCTGCCGGCAAGGTCGTGGCGCCGGGCTTCATCGACGTGCACACGCATGACGACACGGCCCTGATCGACAATCCGACCATGGCGATGAAGGCGAGCCAGGGTGTCACCACCGTGGTGTGCGGCAACTGCGGCGTCTCGGCCGCGCCCTACGTCCGGCCCGATGTCGGCCACTGGATGTCGCTGATCATCAAGAACAAGGAGAACCTCTCGAAGGACTTCGCGTCCTTCGCCGGCAAGGTCGATGCCGCCAAGCCGGCCATCAACGGCGCCTTCCTGATCGGCCACGGCACCTTGCGCATCAACTCGATGGGCGACGACCTCAACCGGGTCGCCACGGCGGGCGAGATCAAGCAGATGCGCGAGCTGCTCGACCAGAGCCTGGAACAGGGCGCGATCGGCATGTCGAGCGGCCTGTTCTATGCCGTCTCCAGCCACGCCTCGACCGACGAAGTGGTCGAAGTGGCCACCCCGCTCGGCCGCTGGGGCGGCGTCTACACCGCCCACATGCGCGACGAGGGCGACCATATCCTGAAGGCGATGGACGAGACGTTCGAGATCGGACGCCGCGTCGGCGCCGAGATCATCGTCTCGCATCACAAGTGCTCGGGCCGCACCAACTTCGGCCGCATGAAGGAGACGCTGCCGCACTTCGAGGAGGCGATGAAGAAGCAGCAGATCGCCTTCGACGTCTATCCCTATGTCGCCGGCTCGACGATCCTGCGCAGCGACATGCTGGATCGCGCGGACAAGGTCCTGATCACCTGGTCCGACAAGGTCCCGGGTCTCAGCGGCCGCGACCTCAAGGAGATCGCGGACGAGATGGGCTGCTCGATGAAGGAAGCGGCCGACCGTATCCAGCCGGCCGGCGCCATCTACTTCATGATGGACGAGAAGGACGTGCAGGCCGCGATGGCCCATCCCGGCGCGATGATCGGCTCGGACGGCATCCCCTTCGATGCCCATCCGCATCCGCGCCTGTGGGGCACCTTCCCGCGTGTCCTCGGCCACTACTCGCGCGACCTCGGGCTCTTTCCGCTCGAAGACGCGGTGCGCCGCATGACGTCCTATTCGGCGCAGCGCTTCCATCTCGCCAAGCGCGGCGAGGTGAAGACCGGCTTCTACGCCGATCTCTGCGTCTTCGATCCGGCGACGGTGATCGACACGGCCACCTTCGAGAAGCCGATTTCGCCGGCCCGGGGCATCGACACGGTGATCTGCAATGGCGCCTTCGCCTGGCGCGACGGCAAGCCGGGCGGCGGCCAGGCCGGCCGTGCACTCAACCGCCAGGCCATGCAGGCGGAAGCCAAGGCCTGAACGTCCCGGCGAACACCAAAGAGGGTCTTCCGGGAATCGAGTGGGTGATTTCGGAGGATCGTGGCGTGGGAAAGCTTGTGGGTGGTGAGCTTTCGGGCGCTTTGCAGGCCTCTGGAATTT
>JBILYJ010000440.1:0-4661 GCA_044377795.1 Reyranella sp.
CGCCGAGGCGGTGCCGAGGCTGGCGCCGGCGCCGGGATTGGACAGCATCACCCAGAAGGTCTCGTTCGCCTCGACGGCGCTGTCTCCCCTGACGTTGATGCTGACGACCTTCGAACTCTCGCCGGCGGCGAAGCTCACCGTGCCGGTGGGCAACACGCCGCCCGTGAAGTCGGCGCCGTTGACGGCGGCGCCGGTGACGGCCCACTGGGCGCTGGCGGCGCCGCCCAGGTCGCCCGTGCGGGTCACGGTGAAGGTAAAGGCCGTGCTGCCCGACTGGCCTTCCGCCTTGTTGGCGCTGGTGGCCGCGATCGACAGCAACGCATCGTCGTTGCGAATGATGCCGGTCGCCGAGGCGGTGCCGAGGATGGCGCCGGCGGCGGGATTGGACAGCGCCACCGAGAAGGACTCGTTCGCCTCGACGGCCGTGTCGCCCGCGATACCGATGCTGATGACCTTCGAACTCTCGCTGGCGGCGAAGCTCACCGTGCCGGTCGGTAACACGCCCCCCGTGAAGTCGGCGCCCGTGACTGCAGGACCGCTGACGGCCCACTGGGCGCTGGTGGCGCCGCTGAGATCGCCGGTGCGGGTCACGGTGAAGGTGAACGCCGCGCTGCCCGACTGGCCTTCCGCCTTGTCGGCGCTGGTGGCGGCGATCGACAGCGACGCATCGTCGTTGCGGATGATGCCCTTCGCCGCGGCGGTGCCGAGGAGGGTGCCGGCGCCGGGGTTGGACAGCTGCACCCAGAAGGTCTCATGCGCCTCGACGGCGGTGTCGCCCGCGACGTTGATGCTGACGACCTTCGAACTCTCGCCGGCGGCGAAGCTCACCGTGCCGGTCGGCAACACGCCGCCCATGAAGTCGGCGCCGTTGACCGCCGCGCCGGTGACGGCCCACTGGGCGCTGGCGTCGCCGCTGAGATCGCCGGTGCGGGTCACGGTGAAGGTGAACGCCGTGCTGCTCGACTGGCCTTCCCGCTTGTTGGCGCTGGTGGCGGCAATCGACAGCACAGCCGTCGCGACATCGTCGTTGAGGATCGTGGCCGCCGCGCTGCCGTCGAGGATCGACGCGCCCTCCGACGGATCCGACAGGGTGACGGTGAATGTCTCGCTGCCCTCGACGACCGCATCGCCGACGATGGCGACGAGGATGTTCTGTTGCGTCACCCCGGGCGCGAAGGTGAGGATGCCGCTCTGGGCGACATAGTCCTGCCCGGCGAGCGCGCTGCCATTCGCGGTCGTGTAATGGACGGTGACGGTCGAGGTGGAAGCCTCCGTCAGGAAGACCGGAACGCTGAGGTAAACGGGATCGCCGCCGTTGCCCTCGGCGATCGCGGCGTCACCGGCGGTGATGCCCACCGTTGGCACGCCGTTGCGCACCGAGAACACGAAAGTGCCCGGCGTACCGACGTTGCTGGTGCTCTCCAGCGCGAGCAGAGCCGCCTCGTCGCCGGATTGCGGAAGCTCGTAGTACTCGACGCCATTTCCCGCGCTGTAGCCGGCCCTGGCCGGCGTGCCGCCCAGACCGTTGCTGCCGCCGGACGCGCCGCCGGTGGTCCAGTCGACGTTCTCGTAACGGAAGGTGATGTCGAAGTCGCCTTCCGCATTGATCTGCTGGATGCTGAGCTGGAAGGCGTTCAGCTTGTTGGTCTGGCCGCTGTAGTAGCCGACATCGTCCCATGTGGCGGTGAAGGTCTTGGTGACGGAGTCGAGATCGTACCAGAGCAGGTTCGTGCCGGTCGATGTGCCGCCGGGCGTCGGCGCGACCGCGCCGCCGCGCGTGTCGATGTCAGTCCAGTAGGCGGCGATGATGGGATTGCTGGTCGAGCCCGTGATCGAACTCGGCGTGAAGCTGCTGGAGGCGGCGTTGAAGGTCACGCTGCCGTTGTTGTTGAGATAGAAGCCCGTGTAGTAGCGGCCGAAGAAGTTGATGCCTTGCGTGCCGAAGATCGGCGTGAGGTCGATGAACCCCGTCGAGCCATCGTCGTTGCCGGGGAGCGAGAATTCACCGAACCCGGCGGTACCGCCCAGATTGTTGACCAGCGACGTCATGACGGCCTCCCAAACGGCCTGCCCCACCCCTTCTGAGAGGTTCGGACGACTTTGGTATCGTCAGGTTTTTCCCGCCCATCCAAATGGCAAGGAAACCGCTCGTCCGCAAGTATGCTGCGCCTGTCGATGCCTTTAATGACGGCAATATACTCGGCTCGCGCAACTTGTGCATGATGATATTGCAACGCCGCCGCAAATAATACAGTCTCAGACTTTATTCAGGTGGACACTTGGCCAGTTGGCCAGTTGGCCAGTTGGCCAGTTGGCCAGTTGGCCAGTTGGCCAGTTGGCCAGTGGGAAGAGTGGGGAGCATCGACAATGCCCGTGCATTGGACGATCGATTCAGAGGCAAAGATTTTCGAGGTCACCTGCTCGGGCCTGGTCGAAGCGGACGAGGTCCACCAGATGCTGGATGCGCTGGTGGGCTCCGGCGCGCTCGGGTATCGGAAGCTGTTCGACGGCAGTCAGGCGGATACCAGGTTGGGCGCCCTGGAGGTCCTGAACATCGGCGTCCGGATGCGCAGCCTCCACGGTGACGGCGCACCCCTCGGACCTCTCGCCGTCGTCATCCCTGCCGACAAGTACCCGCTGCTTTCCCGGGTCCTCGGGATCCTCGCGTCGCCCCGCCGTCCGATGCGGATCTTCAGCGAAGTCGATCGGGCGCGAAAGTGGCTGGAAACGCCCGCGGTCCGCAGGAAAGTGCCAGCCTCTCAAGGTGACGTTGCTGATCGAGCCAACCAGCAATCGGTGAGTTGCTGATCGAGACGTGTCGGCCTGCCTTGCGCGAAGGCGACGATGCCCGGAGAATTACCGCCGGTTCAGGCAGCATGCGGGGAATTCCAGGCAAATGCAGTTCGATGACGTCATTCTCGGTCGCCGGAGTATCCGCGGTTACAAGCCCGATCCGGTCCCCCGAGCCCTGATCGAGGAAATCATCGCGCTGGCGATGCGCGCGCCGTCGTCGATGAACACCCAGCCCTGGAACTTCTACGTCATCACCGGCGAACCGCTGGACAGGATTCGCGCGGGCAATACCGAGCGGATGGTGGCGGGCGTCCCGCAGTCGCGCGAGTTCCGGACGGGACAGCCGTTCGCGGGTCCGCACCGGGACCGGCAGGTCGGCGTCGCCAAGCAATTGTTCTCCGCCATGGGGATTGCGCGCGACGACAAGGAGATGCGCCAGGACTGGGTGCTGCGTGGCTTCCGCCAGTTCGATGCGCCGGTCTGCGTGATCGTGACCTATGACCGCGTGCTGGACGGCAGCGACGACACGCCGTTCGATTGCGGCGCGGTGACGACGGCGCTGGTCAACGCCGCCTGGTCGCGCGGGCTCGGTGCGGTGATCAACAGCCAGGGCATCGTGCAGTCGCCGGTGGTGCGCGAGCACGCCGGCATTGCCGACGATCAGGTCATCATGAAGAGCATCGCGCTGGGCTGGCCGGACGAGAGCTTCCCGGCCAATGCGGTCGTGTCCGAACGCAAGCCCGTCGGTGAAGCCACGGTGTTCGTCGGCTTCGGCGAATAGGCGCCGTGCGCTTTCTGAATCGCAAGCTTTGGCCCAGCGGGCGGCCGGTGGCGCAAGGCCGTCTGTCGCGGCTGGTCGCGCAGACAGCGGTCGATCCCGACCTGCGGGCCCGCGACATCAGCACCCTGCCGGACGCCACACGCCGCTACGCCATCTTTTTCGTCGCGCGCTCGGGCAGCACCTGGCTGGCGGACCTGCTGTCGCGCCAGCTCGATCTCGGCAAGCCGCGGGAGTATCTCAACATCAACATGGTGGGGCGCTTCGCTGCCGAGATGAATGCCGGCACGCTGCCCGACTATCTCGCGCTGCTGCGCCGCAAGCGCGCCACGGCCAACGGCGTCTTCGGCATCAAGGTCGACGTCACCCAACTCTCGGCGCTGATCGCCGAGTTGCCATTTGCCGAGGCCTTTCACGGCCATGTCTGGTTCTACCTGCGCCGTCGCAATCCCGTGGCCCAGGCAATCTCACACTACAAGGCGATGGCGAGCGGGCTGCCCCATCGCCGCCGCAACGACCCGCCGGCCGAACAGCAACGTCTCGAGAGCGCGCACGCGCGCATCCCCTACGACGCCGCCGCCATCGCCCGCTATCTCAGCGACATCGTCGAAGCGGAGAAGCTCGGCGAGAGGCTGATGGCGGAATTCGCCATCCAGCCGACGCGCCTGATCTACGAAGAGATGCTGGCAGCCCGCCCGGAAGTTGTAGTCGACATTGTGCGCCGGCAGGTGCTCGGCACCGTCGCGCCGGGCGAGGCTGTGGTGAAGCCCAGCAACATCGAGAAGTTCGGCGATTCGCGCAATGAGGAGTTCGAGGAGCGGTTCCGCCGTGACGAAGCCGTGCTCGTCCATCTGCTCGAAGCCGAACGCCCGCCCCTGCAATCCGTCTCGTTCTGCTGAGACCGGACCAGCCTCCGCCACGCGTGCGGAGGCCGCGACCGATGTCGCGGCCTCTTCGACGGCCTCATACCAACGGCCCTAAGCACTGACCTTGGCCCAGTTTCGGTTTGTGATCGAGGCGACGGCGGCTGGGTCGTTGGCGAAGAAGCTCCACGCGTTGCAGCAGGCCTCGACGATGTCGTCGTAGGTTT
>JBILYJ010000055.1:0-17827 GCA_044377795.1 Reyranella sp.
AGCTGCTCGACCTGTTCTGCAACGAGCGTGCTATCGGCCCCGGTCGGTATCGAGGTCAGGCCACCGTTGAAGAGATTGACGCGGGCTACGCCATCGACCGGCGGTGCCACGGAGTAGTTCCAGCTGTAGCCAAACTCGGGCCTTCCTTCGCTTCTTCCGTAGTCGATTGACCGCAACAGTCGGATATCGCGGCCGACGATGGACGGAAACTTCAAGCCGGTTGCCGGATGGATCGCGGGCGCACTTGTCGGTGATCCTGTGGGTTGGGCGCTCGTCGACGTCAAAGAGACGGCCAACATCACGATCGCCACCACGACACGCGCTGTCATCGCAACCATGAGTTCTCCCTTTCGGAGGGACTCTACCCGCGTGCCGTAAAACTGTCGCGCGCCCGCACATAGGCGAACGAGCCCAGCACGAGCCCGGCGGCCAGGGTGCCGAACACCCAGCGATAGGCCGTGTCGCCGGCCCCGAAGCCTTCGACGATGTAGCCGGCGGCGGCCGGCAACACGGCGAGACCCAGGCATTGCGCCATGTTCACGGTGGTGACGCCGCGGCCGGCCAGCCGGTCGGGAAACAGCGCGCGGCCCTGCGCCACGATCACCGTCCCGTAGGCGCAGAAGAAGCAGAAGGCGATCAGCAGCGCGACGGCGAGCCAGAGCGGCGGATGGGGGAGCGCGGCCAGGATCGCCAGCAGCACCATTGAGATCGCCGCACCGCCGAACACCACCCGCTTGCGCGAGCGCAGGACGCGGTCCATCGGCCCATAGGCCAGGATGCCCAGGATCTGCGCCACGCCCATGGCGAGCAGCACGTTGCCGCGCGCGACGCCATCGAGCTTGTGCACGTCGTGGAGATAGGGGCCGCCCCATACGCCCAGCACCGTCAGCATCGTGGCATAGGCGAAGAAGTGCATGGAGAGGACCGGGCCGAGGCCGGGCGTCCGCCACACTTCCAGGAGTCCGCGCAGGATCTGACCTGGTGATTCCCGCGCGGGCTCGGGTCCGCGATATTCCGGAGGCCGGTCGCGTACGAAGACCAGGAAGCCCAGTGCCACCAGCAGCGTAACGACGGCGAGGCCGAGGAAGCCGCTACGCCAGCCGACCGTGGCCGCAATCCAGGCGAGCGGCGTCGCTGCGGCCAGTGTGCCGATGTTGGAAGCCGCGAACACCCAGGAGAGGCGCGTGGCGAGCTTCGCCGGCTCGAACCAGCGCGAGCACAGGAACACCACCGACATGAACGAGGCGGCGCAGCCTACGCCGACGATCGTACGACCGGCGATCAGGTCTGCCGCGTCGCTCGCGTTCGCGATCCACAACGAGCCCAGCATGGCCAACAGCGAAAGTGCGGCCACCGTCCGGCGTGCGCCGAAGCGGTCGAACCACATGCCGACGGGGATCTGGACCGCGAACAGGGCGAAGAAGAAGGCGCTGCCCGCCCAGCCGAGCTGGCGCGCGCTGAGATCGAGATCGCGCACGAGCTCGGGCGCGATCACGCTGTTCGACACCCGGTAGAACTGGCTGAGGCAGGTGACCGCGATCAGCAGGATAAGGAGGGGCAGTCTCGATGCCATGGCCCGACTTGCTACCATGGATGCGGCGAACGTTCATTCGGCGGGGGCCGAAGGATCATTCGCAAATTCCGTCGTCTCGAGCGGCGGTCTTATTTGATCGCTGAGGCCACCCTGGCCTGTCGGCACGCGAGCGCCAGCGCCGCGCCGAGATCGCCGAGCAGCTTGCCGGTCATCTCGTCGGTCAGCTTGCCGTCGGCGAACTTGTTCTGCGCCTGGGCGATCATCACCTCGGGCTTGTTGACCGGCCGGCCGTCGAGGAACACCAGCGTCTGGCGGAGCTGGTACTGCGCGCGCGCCGTGCCGAGGACGCCCATCGAGGCGCCGAACAGGGCGACCGGCTTGGCCGCGAAGGGCTGCGGGCTCATGCGCGACAGCCAGTCGATGGCGTTCTTCAGCACGCCCGAGATGCCGTAATTGTATTCCGGGCTGACGAGGACGATGCCGTCGGCCTCCAGCATGGCCTTCTGCGCGGCCTGCACCTTGTCGGGGAAGCCCTTGGCCTGGAGGTCGGCGTCGTAGAGCGGCCAGTCGCCGATCTCGATCGTGTCGCACGTGGCGCCGGCCGGAAGCCGCTCGACGAAGGCCTGCAGCGACAGGCGGTTGAACGACGCCTTGCGCAGGCTGCCGCAGAAAGCGACCAGTTTCAGGCTTTCGGACATGCGAAGGGTTCCTTTGTCAGCGTGTGCGTGGGCGGCTACATAGGTGGCCCTTGGAAAGTTGGCAAACCCGGGAGCAGGGCGAAAGATGATGCGATCCGTATTCGTGGCTGCCGGTCTTGCTGCCGCCGCATGGTCCCTTTCGCTGCCGGCTTCCGCGCAGGACCAGCCGCCCGACAAGTGGGTCATGTACTGCTCCTCGGAGGGCGGCAAGGATTGCGGCGCGCAGGCGACGATCGACGGCAACAGCCTGCTCGGCCAGTTCCTCGTGATGCGCTACTCGGCGGCCTACAACAAGATTTCCGTGGTCGGCGACGGCCAGGGCGTGCGGGCCAGCATCCAGGTCGATTCCAACCCGTTCATTTCGACCAGCATCTGCGGACAGGGCATCTGCCAGTTTGACGAAGGCAAGTCCGCCGAGCTGCTGCAGCAGCTGCGCACGGGCTCGCAGATCCAGATCCAGCTCCAGTTGCAGGACACGATGGCGGGGCCCTTCATGCAGTCGCTCAAGGGCTTCGACCGCGAGCTGCAGAGGGCGATCCAGGCGCAGAGGGGCCGCTGATCGGGCGCCGGCTATTCCAGCCGGCGGGAGAACAGCCAAGTCGCAAAGCCCAGCGTGACGCAGCCGATCAGCGCCATCGGCCAGAGCTGGGGCCAGGCAAGCGCCCAGGAGAGATCCTGCAGGAAGATCCCGCGGCTCAGGGTCACCATGTAGCGGATCGGGTTGAGATGGGTGAGAGCCTGCGCCCAGTCGGGCATGTTGGCGATCGGGGTCGTGAAGCCGGACAGCACCGCGGCCGGCGACAGGAAGAGGAAGACACTCAGGATCGCCTGCTGCTGGGTCTTGGCGACCGATGAGATGACCAGGCCGATGCCCACCGCCGACAGCACGAAGACTGCGATCGCGACGTTGAACAGCACGATGCTGCCGACGAACGGCACGCCATAGGCGAAGCAGGCCAGGGCGGCGATCAGGTTCGCCTCGACGAAGCCGATGCAGAGCGCCGGGACGGTCTTTCCCACCAGGATCTCCATCGGACGCAACGGCGTGACGAGAAGCTGCTCGAACGTGCCGAGCTCGCGTTCGCGGGCGACCGAGAGGGCGGTGATCAGCAGGATCGCCACGATGGTGAGCAGCACCGTCAGGCCCGGCAGGATGAACCAGCGGCTGTCGAAGTTGGGATTGAACCAGGCGCGCGGGTGGATGTTCAGCTCGGCAGCGGCCTGGCCCGCCCGGGCGAGGTTGTAGCTTTCGACGATGCCCAGCGCATAGCTCTGCAGGATGAGGGCGGCGTTCGATTTGCGGCCGTCGAGCAGCAGCTGGACGCGGGCCGGCCGCCCGGCGGCGACATCCGCCGAGAAGGTCTGGCCGACATGCAGCACCGCCTTCACCTTTTGCGTGTCGAGGGCCTCCTGGACGGCCTGCGGATTGTCGAAACGCGCGACGACGTGGAAGGCCGGCGATGCCTCGAAGCGGCTGACCAGCTCCTGCGCCGGGCCTGCCCGGTCCTCGATCCAGAGGCCGAGGGAGGCATCCGTCACCTCGAAGGTCGCGGCGCTGGCGAACAGGACGAGCTGCACGAGCGGCGGGACCACGAGAACCATGCGGCTCTTGCGGTCCTTCCACAGCATCTTGAACTCCTTGAGGATCAGCGCGGCGATGCGGCGCCACATGGCGGCTACTCCAGGCTGCGGCGGGTGCGCGCGATGGCCAGCGCGAGAAACAGGACGGCGAAGCCCACCAGCATGCCGAGGTTGGGCAGCAGCACGGGCCAGACCGTGCCGGCGAGGAACAGGGTCTGCAGGCTCGACACGAAATAGCGGGCTGGAAAGACCGTGGTCACCGCCTGTACCCAGCGCGGCATGCTCTCGATGTCGAACATGAGGCCCGACAGGATCAGCGCCGGCATGAAGGTGACGAGGAAGGCGAGCTGGGCGGCGACGAACTGGCTGCGCGCGACCGTCGAGACCAGCAGGCCCATCGCCAGCGAGACGATGAGGAACACCGAGGAGACGGCAATCAGCACCTCGGCGGAACCCCGGAACGGCACCTCGAACACGACCAGGCCGATGAACACCGAGACGCCGAGCCCGCCCAGTCCCAGCACGAAGTAGGCGACCAGCTTGCCCAGCAGGATTTCGGTCATGCTGGCCGGCGAGGCGAGCATGGCCTCCATCGTGCCGCGCTCCCATTCGCGCGCAACCACCAGCGCGGTCAGCAGGGCGCCGATCATGGTCATGACCATCGCGATGAGGCCGGGCACGATGAAGTTGGTGCTGCGGATTTCCGGATTGAACCAGTAGCGGTTCTCGACGGTGATGGGGGCCAAAGCCGGCTGGGCGCGGTCCCGCCGGTGGCCCAGCAGCCACGTCGCCACGACGCCCTGGGCATAGCCGGTGACGATGCGGGCGTTGTTGGCATCGACGCCATTGACCACGATGGCGATGTCGGCGGCGCGGATCGGATCGGCCACGCGCCGGGAGAAGTCGCTGCGCAGCACCACGAAGCCCGCTATGTCGTCGCGCATCAGCGCCGCTTCGGCCGCCCGCGACGTGAGGAAGGAGAAGGGACGGAAGTAGGGCGTGTTGGCGAAGGCCTGGAACAGGCCCGCCGACTCGACGCTGCGATTCTCGTCGACGATCCCGAAGCGCACGTTGCGGGCGTCGAGCGAGATGCCGAAGCCGATCAGCAGGAGCAGGACGACCGGCATCACCAGGGCGATCGCGATCGACGAGGGGTCGCGCACGATCTGGACGAACTCCTTGTGCAGCAGCCCGCCGAAGCGGCGGAAGAAGGTCCGGGCCGAGGTCATGCGGCGGCTGCGCCCTGGCGTTCCGCGTCGTGCTCATGGATCAAGCCTACGAACGCGTCTTCGAGCGTCGGCTCGGGCAGGTCCGCCGTGACGAACCGCTGCTTCATCGCGTCCGGACTGCCGGAGGCGATCATCCTTCCGGCATAGACGATGCCCAGCCGGTCGCAATACTCGGCCTCCTCCATGAAATGGGAGGTCACGAGCACCGTGACGCCGCCTTCCGCCAACGCACCGATGCGCGACCAGAATTCCCGCCGCATCAGCGGATCGACACCCGAGGTGGGCTCGTCGAGGAACAGGACCTGCGGTTCGTGCAGCAGCGCGCACCCGAGCGCCAGGCGCTGCTTGAAGCCGAGCGGCAAGGTCCCCGCCTCCAGGTCGGCGACGGCTGCGAGATCGAAGGTCTCCATCGTCCAGGCGATGCGGCTGATGCGGCGGCGTCCGGCGAGGCCGTAGACGCCGCTGAAGAAGTCGAGATTGTCGCGAACCGACAGGGTGCCGTAGAGCGAGAACTTCTGGGACATGTAGCCGATGCGTTCGCGCGCCGTGGCGCGGGCGCGGCCGAGATCGACGCCGGCGACATGCGCCGAACCGGCGGTCGGCGCCAGCAGGCCGCAGAGCATGCGGAAGGTCGTGGACTTGCCCGCGCCGTTGGGGCCGAGCAGCCCGAAGATCTCGCCGGGCTTGACCGTGAAGCTCACTTTGTCGACCGCCCGGAACTTTCCGAAGTCACGCGTGAGGTCGCGGGCCTCGATCGCGATACCGTCGGCGGAGGGGGCTGAGGTCGTCTGGATCGCCGGCGCTGCAACGGGCGGGCGCTCGGCCAGAAGCAGGCTCACGAACGCGTCCTCGAAGCGCGGCCGCGTCGGACGTGCGAGTGCGCTGGCGCCGACGAGTTCCGCGACGTCGGGCAACGCGCATCCTTCCTTGAGCACGAGCCGCAGGCTGCGGCCCTGGATGGTGGCGTCGGCAACGGACGGCAGCGAGGCCGCTTCACGCTGGACACGATGACGCTGCCGCTCGGGCAGGTCGATCAGGAAGGTGCGCCCCTCCAGCCGCTGCGTGAAGTCCGAGGGATTGCCGGAAGCGAGGAGACGGCTGCCATCGAGCAGGAGGAAGCTGTCGCAGCGCTCGGCCTCGTCGAGATAGGCGGTGCTCCAGATGATGGCGACGCCGGTGCCCGCCATCGTCCGCACGATGCGCCAGAGCTCGCGCCGGGACGCCGGATCGACGCCGGCACTTGGCTCGTCGAGCAGCAGCAGCTTCGGCCGCGGCAGCAGGGCACAGGCCAGTCCGAGCTTCTGCTTCATGCCGCCCGAGAGCTGCCCCGCCAGCCGGCGGGTGAAGGGCACAAGGCCGGTGAACTGGAGCAGCGTCGCGAAACGCTCGCTGCGCGCGGCCTCGTCCAGATCGTGCAGGTCCGCCTGCAGGTTCAGGTTCTCCTGGACCGTGAGATCCTCGTAGAGGCCGAAGCGCTGCGGCATGTAGCCGATGTCGCCGCGCACCGCGTCGCGGTCCGTGGCCGTGTGGCCCAGGATCTCGAGCGTTCCCTTGTCCGGCGTGAGCAGGCCGGCGATGAGGCGCAGCAGCGTCGTCTTTCCGGCGCCATCCGGGCCGACGAGACCGGTGATCTGGCCGGCCCCGATCGCGGCCGTCACGTCCGTCAGGGCAGCCGTGGCGCCGAAGCTCTTGCCCAGGTTCGTGAGGGTGACGCTTGCGGGCATGGCCGGCCTAGCCGGCGCCCAGCGGCACGCGGACCGTGACCGGCATGCCCTGGCGCAGGCGATCGTCGGGAGTCTTGATGAACACGCGCAGGCGATAGACGAGCTGGGTGCGCAGCTCGGTCGTCTCCACGGTCTTCGGCGTGAACTCGGCCGTGGGGGAGATGAAGCCGATCCAGCCCTCGTAGGGGCGGGTCGGGTCAGTGTCGGTGACGACCGTCACTGCCATCCCGGGCCGGATGCGACCGAGATCGGGCTCGGAGACGTAGGTACGGGCCCAGACCTTGTCGACGAGCGACACGGTGAAGATCGGATTGGCGGGGCTGACCATCGCACCCGGCTCGACGATGCGGCTGAGCACGATTCCATCGGCGGGCGATTTCAGCACCGTGTCGGCAAGTCGCCGCTCCGCCAGCGAGACGATCGAGTCCTCCGACCGCACCAGGGCTTTCGCCTGCTCGATGTCCTCGCGGCGGGGGCCGAGTTCGGTCAGCCTCGAGACCTGCTGGGAAAGGTCGAGACGGGCGCGCGCCGAATCGTAGGCGTTATTGGCCTCGTCGTAGAGCTGGCGCGAGACATTGCCGCTGGCCACCAGCTCCGTCCGTCGCTTGAGCAGGAGTTCGGCATCGAGGACAGCCGCCTTATTCGCATCCACCTGGGCGCGGTCGCGGGCGATCTCCTCGGGACGGCTGCCGGCTTCGAGCCGGTCCACCACCGCGCGCTGCGCGTCGAGCCGGGCACGGGCCAGGGCCACGGCGTCGCGATAGGTGTCGCCCTCCATCACCGCCACCGTTTCGCCTGCCTTCACCGCGTCGCCTTCCTCCTTGTGCAGCTGCTGCAGACGGCCGCTCGCGTTGAAGGCGAGATCGACCTGGCGGACATCGACATTGCCGTACAGGGTGAGGAATGTCGGTTGGGCCCGCGGCCAATAGCGGTACGCGCCGC
This sequence comes from Reyranella sp., assembly GCA_044377795.1. Taxonomy (GTDB): domain Bacteria; phylum Pseudomonadota; class Alphaproteobacteria; order Reyranellales; family Reyranellaceae; genus Reyranella. The sequence continues at coordinate 7,709 of JBILYJ010000055.1, forward strand.
CAGCCGCGGCCACCGCCACGGCGAGCAGCGCGATCAGGATCGGCCAGCGGCGGCGCGACTGGGGCATTCCGTACTCCACGCATCTGTTGCTGCGTGGAGAACTAGAACCATTCGGCGTTTCGCCCCTTGATGTCGGTCAAGCCTGGCGACGATACAGGAAGCAGTTGTCGGCCTTGGGCATCTTGATGCCCTCGTAGAAGGTCATTGCCGTCGGCGCCGAGAGCAGCAGGGTGGTGGTTTGGGGCCCGCCGGCGGCGGTGCGAGTCTCCTCGATCAGGCGGCGGCCGATCCCCTGGCCCTGGCACGCCTTGTCGACCGCGAGGTCGGAGAGATAGCAGCAGAAGCAGAAATCGGTGACCGAGCGGGCGAAGCCCACCAGCCGGCCGTCCTGGCGCGCCGTCAGGATCAGGTTGGCGTGCTTCAGCATCTGCTCGATGCGGGGCCGGTCGGTGATGGGGCGGTTCAGGCCCGACTTGGCCACGACGTCGATGTATTCGTCGGCGCCGAGATGATCCTCGCGGGCGTAGATCGTGTTCATTGCGTCAGCCATCTCCTCAGGGCAGCCGAGACCTCGGCCGGTTTCTCAAGCGGCGTCATGTGGCCGCTGTCGTCGATCACCTCGAGACGGGCATTGGCGATGTCGCTGGCGATCTGCTGCGCGCGCGGCAGGGGGGTGACCCGATCCTCGCGGCCCACGATCACGAGGGCGGGCATCTCGATCTCGACCAGGAGCGGACGGCTGTCGGCGCGACCGAGGATCGCCTGCTGCTGGCGCACGAAGCCGTCGCCGCCGATCTCGCTCGCCATGTCCCGGAGCGGCTGCGTGATGCTCTCGTCGCCAATCCGCGACGGATGGACGAGTTGCGGCAGCAGGGTCGGGTGAATGCCGTGGAACCGGCCGATGCGCGTCTGCTCGATGAAGCCGCGCCGACGCGCGGCTGTCTCGGGCGAATCGGGTCCCGCCTGGGTATCCATCAGGGCGATGCGCTCGACCCGCTCGGGCGCGCGGCGGAAAATCTCGAAGGCGACGTAGCCGCCCATCGAGAAGCCGCACAGGGCGAAGGTCGGCGGGGCCACTGCGAGCGCGGCCTCCGCCATCGCCGCGATCGTGTCGTGGTGCCAGAGCTCTGGAATGGTGAAGTCGGCGACGTCCGCCAGGGCCTCGACCTGCGGCTCGAAGACGCGGCGCGTGTTGAGCAGGCCCGGCAGCAGCAGGAGCGGAGAACGCGGCATGGCGGGCGGCCTCAGATCTGGATCTGGTTGCCGAGTTCGATAGCGCGGTTGGGCGGAATACGGAAGAAGGTCTTGGTGGCCGAGGCCGAGTGCGAGAGCGAGATGAACCAGTCGCGGCGCCAGCGGCCGAGCTTGGAATGCTGCGACGGCACCAGGGTCTCGCGGCCGAGGAAGAACGAGGTCTCCATCTCGTCGTAGGCGATGCCGTGCGGGCGGCAGGCCCGCAGCGCCTCGGGAATGTCGGGCTGCTCGGTGAAGCCGTAATGGGCGATCACGGTGTGGAAGCCCTTGCCCAGCCGCTCGACCTCGACCCGGTTGGCTTCGGACACGACCGGTACGTCCATCGTGTCGACCTGCAGGATGATGATGCGCTCGTGCAGGACCTTGTTGTGCTTGAGGTTGTGCAGGAAGGCGGCCGGGGTGTGCGTTGCATCGGCGGTCAGGAAGACGGCGGTGCCGGCGACGCGGTCGGGCGCGCGCTCCATGCGCTCGAGGAACTGCTTCAGCGGCAGCGAGCCCTCGCTGAGTTCGGTCGCGACCAGCCGGCGGCCACGGCGCCAGGTCATGATGGTGAAGTAGATCAGGAAGGCCACGATCATTGGCAGCCAGCCGCCGTCGGGAATCTTCAGAGCGTTGGCGATGAAGAAGGCGAGGTCGGGGATGGCCAGGAAGCCGAACACCGCCGCCGCCAGCGGCCACGACCAGCGCCATACCAGGATCGCGACCGCCATCGCCAGCGCGGCGTCGACCAGCATGGCGCCCGTGACGGCCAGGCCATAGGCGCCGGCCAGGGCGCCCGACGAGCCGAAGCCCACGACCAACGCCACGACGCACGACATCAGCAGCCAGTTCACCCTCGGAATGTAGATCTGGCCGATCGCCGTGTCGGACGTGTGGTGGATCTCCATGCGCGGCAGATAGCCGAGCTGAATGGCTTGGCGCGTGAGCGAGAAGACGCCGGTAATGACCGCCTGCGAGGCGATGACGGCGGCCAGCGTCGAGAGCACGACCAGCACGATGATGTAGTCCTTGGGCACCAACTCGAAGAAGACCTGCCGTACGACCTCGGGATTCTCGATGATGAGCGCGCCCTGGCCGAAATAGTTCAGGAGCAGGCCCGGCATGACCAGACCCACCCAGCCGATGCGGATGGGCCTGCGCCCGAAATGGCCCATGTCGGCGTAAAGCGCCTCGGCCCCTGTGACGGCCAGCACGATCGAGCCGAAGGCCCAGAAGATGCCGAAACCCTGGTCGGTGACGAGGTCGTAGGCGTAGATGGGATTGACGGCCGCCAGAACCGAGGGGTTCTTTGCCACCTGCCAGATGCCGAGCACGCCCAACACCACGAACCAGACCAGCATCACTGGCCCGAACAACCGGCCGACGTCCGCGGTGCCGCGGGCCTGCAGCATGAAGAGCGCGATGAGGATGATCAACGACAGCGGCAGGACGAACGGCGTCAGGGCAGGCTCGGCAGCCGACAGACCCTCCACGGCGCTCATCACCGAAACGGCCGGGGTGATCATGGCGTCGCCATAGAACAGCGCCAGCCCGACCACGGCCAGCACCACGATGGCACGGCGAGTCTTGCGCGCTTTCCCGTTGAGGCCCCGCGTGGCCAGGGTCGCCAGGGCCAGGACGCCGCCCTCGCCCTTGTTGTCGGCGCGCATGATCAGCACGACGTACTTGATGGTGACGGTGAGGGTGACCGCCCAGAACAGCATCGACAGCACGCCCAGCACGTGTTCGGGCGTCGGCGCCATGCCGCTGCCGTGCAGGAAGGTCTCGCGCAGCGCGTAGAGCGGGCTGGTGCCGATGTCGCCAAAGACGACGCCCAGGGCGCCGACAACGAGCGCCGCCCCTGCCGGGTGGTGCGGGGAGGTCGGTGCCGGCGCGGCGTCGGCGCTGGTCTGGGTTTGGGACGGTTCGGCTGGGGCCATGATGAACAAATGCCGCCAGGACGGCGGCGCGGCGAGGGTTTGCGCCGACGCATCGGCACTGTCAACGCGCCAAATCGGGGGAGCCGGCGACTAATCCCCTTGACTTGGACAGGCCATGCGGGCCGCTTTGGGGAAACGGAAGAGGAAGCGCGCCATGCCCGTCGACGTCAGCCAGCCCCGCCTGTATCGCGAGGACAGCTGGGGCCCGCACTTTGCCCGGCTGCGGCGCGAAGACCCGGTCCACTACCACCCCGAAAGCCCGTTCGGGCCCTACTGGTCGGTCACGCGCTACGCCGACATCATGAAGGTCGAGTTGGACCCGGCAACCTATTCCTCGGCCTCTGAGCTGGGCGGCATCCAGATCACCGACCAGCCGCAGGGCGAGGAACTGCCCAACTTCATCCGCATGGACCCGCCGCGCCACACCGCCCAGCGCAGGACCGTGGCGCCGATCGTGGCCCCGTCGAACCTCGCCAACATGGAGGGGCTGATCCGCCAGCGTACCGCCCAAGTGCTCGACGGCCTGCCCCGTGGCGAGACTTTCGACTGGGCGGACCGGGTCTCGACCGAACTCACCGCCATGATGCTGGCGACCCTGTTCGACTTTCCTCAGGCAGACCGCCGCAAACTGACGCACTGGTCCGACGTGGCGATCTGCAACATCGAGGCCGAAGACGCCGTCGTTAAGAGCAACGCGGCGCGGATGGCCGAGCTGCGGCACATGGGCGAGACGATGGCGGCGCTATGGCAGGAGCGCGCCGCGCGGCCGCCGACCTTCGACCTGATCTCGATGATGGCGCACAGCGACGCCACGAGGAACATGCCGACCCGCGAGTTCATCGGGAACTTCGGGCTGCTGATCGTCGGCGGCAACGATACGACCCGCAACTCGATGAGCGCCGGCCTGATGGCCATGCTCGACAATCCGGCCGAGGTCGACAAGGTGAAGGCCGATCCCGCGCTGATGCCGAATCTCGTGTCGGAGACGATCCGCTGGGCGACGCCCGTGATTCACATGCGGCGCACCGCGCGCACGGATTGCCAATTGGCCGGCAAGCAGATCCGCGCCGGCGACAAGGTTGTGATGTGGTACGTCTCGGGCAATCGCGACGAGACGGCGATCGAGGAACCTGAACGATTCCGTGTCGACCGGCCGAAGGCGCGCCATCATCTTTCCTTCGGGGCCGGCATCCATCGCTGTGTCGGCGACCGGCTGGCCGAGATGCAGATCAGGATCCTGTGGGAGGAACTGCTGAGGCGCGATCTCGAGATCGAGGTCGTCGCACCGCCGGTACGCCTCTACTCCAACTTCATCCGTGGCATCCGCTCGCTGCCGGTCAGGATCCGCGCCTGATCGTCTCGACGCCGGCGGCAAACGCCTGCTGCAACAGCCACACGTCGCCCGCGATCGAGACGAAGTCGTATCCGAGCTTCACGAACTGCGCGGCCTGCTTCGCATCGACGGCGAGGCGGCCGGCGGACTTGCCGTGCTTCTTCGCCGCCGCGATCGTCGCCCGCTCGGCGCTGAGAAAGTCGGGATGGTCGAAGGCGCCGGGCTCGCCCATGGCGACGGTGAGGTCGTTGTGGCCGAGCCACAGCATGTCGACGCCCGGCATCGCGGCGATCTCGTCGGCCGCGGCGGCGCCGCGCGGATCCTCGATCTGCAGGATGATGGCGGTGCGCGCATTCTGTTCGGCGAAGCGCGGCAGCAGCGGCTCGGAACGCATGGCAAAACGCTCGTGGCCGAGGCCCAGCGCCACGCCGCGCGTACCGTCGGGCCAGTACTTGGCGGCGTCGAGCACCGCCTTGGCCTGCTCGACCGACGACACGATCGGCACCATCACGCCGTCGGCGCCGGTATCGAGCGCGCGCGAGATGTGATGGCGCGATTGCGAGGGCACGCGCACGACCAGTGGCAGGTTCGCAGCCTGCATGTAACGCACGACCTGGCGCACGGTATCGAAGCCGAAACCGGTATGCTCCATGTCGAGCACCGCGAACTCCGCGCCCGCCGCCTTCAGGATCTGGCCGATTCCCGGCGTCGCGAACTCGAACAGGAATGTCCCGATCTTGGTGGGCCCGGTGCCGACGAGAGCGCGCAGGCCGTTGCCTGCCCCGTTATTTGCCATTGTGGTTTCCCCCTATAGGGGCGCGATGCTAGCGTGAACCGTCCCCACCACACACCTGCTTTAGGGAGAGAATCATGAAGCTCTATTACATGCCCGGCGCCTGCTCGATCGGCATTCACGTCCTGCTGGAGGAGATCGGCAAGCCCTACGACGTGCACAAGGTCGACGGCGCCAAGCAGGAGCAGTACGGGCCGGACTTCGTGGCGCTCAATCCGAAGTCGAAGGTGCCGACCCTGCAGCGCGACGACGGTTCCGTGCTGACTGAGTTCCCCGCGATCGCCGTGTGGCTCGCCCGCAAGAATCCCGACGCGGGCCTGCTGCCCTCCGATGCCGACGCCGAGGCGCGCGCGCTTGAGGCGATGGACTATGCGGTCTCGACCATGCACATGCAGGGCTTCAGCCGCATGTTCCGCCCGGGCAACTACGCGCCGACCGAAGCCGACCACGACAAGGTCAAGGCGCGGGGCAAGGAGATCATGGAGAAGGGCCTGGCGCTGATGGACAAGGCGCTCGAAGGCAAGGAGTACCTGGCTGGCAAGTTCTCGGTGGCCGATGCCGCGCTCTTCTATGTTTCCTTCTGGGCGGCCGCCCGCATGAAGATGCCGCTGCCCAAGAACGTCGCCGCCCACTACGAGCGCATGAAGGCCCGTCCGGCCGTGCAGCGCGTGCTCGAAAAGGAAGGCCTCTCGGCCGCGGCCTGATATCGGCGACTTCCGGGCCGTCCCGCTGTGCGGGGCGGCCCGACCGCGATCTTGCGGCGGCGACCTTCGATGCCGCCGCGCGCTGAGCTAAGCTCGCGCCATGTCCTTGCCTGCCTCGCTGCGCGACCGCCTCCGCCTGCCGCTGATCGCGGCCCCCATGTTCCTGGTCTCGGGCCCCGCCCTCGTGACGGCGGCCTGCCGCGCCGGCGTCGTGGGCTCGTTCCCGACCGCCAACTGCCGTACCGTCGAGGAACTCGACGCCTGGCTGGCCGGCATGGCAGACGACGCCAAGCGCACCGCCGATACTGAGGGTCGCGCGCCCGCCCCCTGGTGTCCCAATCTGATCGTGCATCGCTCCAACCCGCGCGTGCCCGAGGACCTGGCCGCCGTGCTGCGCCACAAGGCCGAGATCGTGATCACGTCGGTCGGCTCGCCCGAGCCGGTGATGAAGCCCTTGAAGGATGCGGGCTGCCTCGTGCTGGCCGACGTGGCGTCGGTGCGCCATGCCGAGAAGGCGGTGGCGGCGGGCGTCGACGGGCTGGTGCTCCTGACGGCCGGCGCCGGTGGCCAGACCGGCTGGGCCAATCCCTTCGCCCTCGTGCGGGCGGTGCGGGCGTTCTGGGACGGGATCGTCGTGATGGCGGGCGGGATGGCCGACGGTCACGCCGTCGCGGCTGCCCAGGCCTTGGGCTGCGACCTTGCCTATATGGGCACCAAATTCATCGCCACGCGCGAGAGCCTGGCCAAGGACGCCTACAAGCAGATGCTGGTCTCGAGCCGCCTCGACGACGTGCTGCTGACGCGGGCCTTCACCGGGCTCGAAACCAACATGCTGCGGCCGTCGATCGCTGCGGCCGGCCTGGACCCGGACAATCTGCCGGCGCGCGGCAAGATCGACATTTCCAAGGACATCAACGCGGCCGAGCGCGAACGGCCGGATGCCAAGCGCTGGAAAGACATCTGGAGCGCCGGCCATTCGGTCTCGGGCGTGGCGGATGTCCCGACGGTCGCCGAACTGATCGAGCGCACCGCCGCGGAATACGACTCCGCGCGACGTTCAGTGCAGGGTGTATAGCCCGCAGGAGAAGCGGAATTCGGCCGGCTTCACGAGCTGGGCGTTCGCAACCCGCACGCGATGGACCTTGCCGTCGAGATTGTGCTCCCAGAAATCGAGGAACTTGGTGAGGGCGGGGTAACGAGGGGCCAGATCAAGGTTCTGCCAAACGAAACTCTGCAGAACGTGCTTATGATCGGGCATCCAGTAGAGGATCTCGGCGGTCGTGATGCGGTAATCGTTGAGCTGCGCAACAAAACTACGATCCATATAGGCCCTCCTTGACTTGGTGCGCCGGGAAGAATAGTTACGCACCCTTCCCGGAAAATCAGCAAAAATCGTTCCAAATCAAAGGCTTAGCAGCAGTCTTCGGTGATTGCTGCTAGTGCGAACCTACTTTTGGAACCTTTTGTGGCGTGCCTTGACTCGGGCACCCGACAACCCTAAATCCCGTGCGCCATTGGCACTCGCTCTCTGTGAGTGCTGACAGCACTACATTCGCCGCGGCCATCAGGTCGCGCAGGGTCAAACGCTCACTGGAGGAAGAACCATGAAGTTCCGTCCGCTTCACGACCGGGTCGTGGTCAAGCGCGTCGAGGAAGAAGGCAAGACCAAGGGCGGGATCATCATTCCCGACACCGCCAAGGAAAAGCCGATGGAAGGCGAGATCATCGCCGTCGGTCCGGGCGCGCGCGACGAGAAGGGCAATCTGGTCCCGCTCGACGTCAAGAAGGGCGACCGTATCCTGTTCGGCAAGTGGTCGGGCACCGAGATCAAGCTCGATGGCCAGGATCTCCTGATCATGAAGGAATCCGACATCATGGGCATCATCGAAGGCTCCGCCTCGATGAAGAAGGCCGCCTGAGCTTCGCTCGGCTTTACTGAAAACCAACATTCAAGAGGAATAGAAAATGGCAGCCAAGGAAGTCCGCTTTAGCGCCGACGCCCGCGAGCGCATGCTGCGCGGCGTCGACATTCTCGCCAACGCCGTCAAGGTGACGCTGGGCCCGAAGGGCCGTAACGTCGTCATCGACAAGTCGTTCGGCGCACCGCGCATCACCAAGGACGGCGTCACCGTCGCCAAGGAGATCGAGCTCGCCGACAAGTTCGAGAACATGGGCGCCCAGATGGTGCGCGAAGTGGCCTCGAAGACCAACGACATCGCCGGCGACGGCACGACGACGGCGACCGTTCTCGCCCAGGCGATCGTGCGCGAAGGCGTGAAGTCGGTCGCGGCCGGCATGAACCCGATGGACCTCAAGCGCGGCATCGACCTCGCGGTCGAGGCGGCCGTCGAGGACATCAAGGCGCGCGCCAAGAAGATCACGGGCACGGACGAAGTCGCCCAGGTCGGCACGATCTCGGCTAACGGCGACAAGTCGATCGGCAAGATGATCGCCGAAGCCATGAAGAAGGTCGGCAACGAGGGCGTCATCACGGTGGAAGAGGCCAAGAGCCTGGACACTGAGCTCGACGTCGTCGAGGGCATGCAGTTCGACCGCGGCTATCTCTCGCCGTACTTCATCACCAACGCCGACAAGATGATCGCCGAGCTCGACTCGCCGTACATTCTGCTGTTCGAGAAGAAGCTGTCGGGCCTGCAGGCGATGCTGCCGGTGCTCGAGGCGGTCGTGCAGTCGGGCAAGCCGCTGCTGATCATTGCCGAGGACGTCGAGGGCGAAGCCCTGGCGACCCTGGTCGTGAACAAGCTGCGTGGTGGCCTGAAGATCGCCGCCGTCAAGGCGCCGGGCTTCGGTGACCGTCGCAAGGCGATGCTCGAGGACATGGCGATCCTGTGCGGTGGCCAGCTGATCTCCGAGGACCTCGGCATCAAGCTCGAGAACGTCACGCTCGACATGCTCGGCAAGGCCAAGAAGGTCATCGTCGAGAAGGAAAACACCACGATCGTCGACGGCTCGGGCAAGAAGGCGGATCTCCAGGCCCGCATCAGCCAGATCCGTGCGCAGATCGAGGAGACCACTTCGGACTACGACCGCGAGAAGCTCCAGGAGCGCCTGGCCAAGCTCGCCGGCGGTGTTGCGATCATCAAGGTCGGCGGCGCCACCGAAGTCGAAGTGAAGGAAAAGAAGGACCGCGTTGACGACGCCATGCACGCCACCAAGGCTGCGGTGGAAGAGGGTGTTGTCGCCGGCGGCGGTTCGGCCCTGCTCTACGCGATCCGCGCGCTGGACAAGGTCCGCACCTCCAACGACGACCAGAAGGTCGGCATCGAGATCGTGCGTCGTGCGCTGCAGGCGCCCGTCCGCCAGATCGCCGAGAACGCCGGCTACGACGGCGCCGTCGTGGCGGGCAAGATGCTCGAGCAGAAGGACTCGAACTTCGGCTTCGACGCCCAGAAGGGCGACTATGTCGACATGATCAAGGCCGGCATCATCGATCCGGTGAAGGTCGTTCGTACGGCCCTGCAGGACGCCGCTTCGGTGGCCGGTCTGCTGGTCACGACGGAAGCCATGATCGCCGAGAAGCCGGAGAAGAAGGCCCCGATGATGCCGCCGGGTGGCGACGGCGGCATGGGCGGCATGGACTTCTAAGTCCATTCTTCTCAGAGAAATCGGAAAGGCCGGGGAGCGATCCCCGGCCTTTTCTTTTGGGAGGTTGTATAGTCGCAGCCGCCGGGGAGGGCTGAGACATGCGATGGCTCTGGGTGGCTGCTGGTGTATTGCTTGCATTGCCGGCCACCGCTCGCGAGGCTCAAGATTACAAGGCCAGCGAGAAGTCGATCGTGAGCTGTATCGAGGCGGCTGAAGCGTCTCTGTCTCAAACCGGCCCGGACATCACTCGCCAGTGCATCGGCATACAGACACGAAACTGCATAAGCAGTACCGAAGACACCTATCAGGCGCATAAACGAATGTTCTGCGCCTCTGCGGAGGCTGAAGTCTGGTTCAAGCTCATGCAGGACGCGTTTGCGGCTCTGATACCAACCGTCTGAACCGATGACTCTTATGTGATTTGCGCTGGAGGTCGGGGCTCGATTCTTTGAAGCGACAGCGTCGTTTAGGAGGTCGAGATGTCGTTGGCGATCACGCGGAGGGATTTAT
>JBILYJ010000442.1:0-4641 GCA_044377795.1 Reyranella sp.
GCGCGCCCGCACCTTCGAGCCGGCCGGGACCGGGCTCGTGAAACGCACCTTGTTGCAGCCGTAGTTGATGCCGTTGCGCACGTTGTTGATGTGCGAAATCTGTTGGCTGAGCATCGGGATCAGCGACAGGGTGAGGAACCCGTGGGCGATGGTCTTGCCGCCCGGCATGTCCTTCTTCGCCCGCTCGACGTCGACGTGGATCCATTGGTGGTCGCCGGTCGCATCGGCGAAGAGGTTGATCCGCTCCTGCGTGATCTCGACCCAGTCGCTCACGCCGATTTCCTCTCCCACGTGCTTCTGCATCTCGCTGGGGTGGGCGAACTCTCGCTTTGCCATTTACCGCCTCTGTTTCATTTTGCTTCGCTTCAACTGCAATATTGACCAGAAATGCACGCGTGTCTGCTCGATAGCTATCCTCTGCATTTGTATCGTCGCGGCCTTTTGCCCATCATGCCACTCACAAGAATGCACAGGAGGAGACCCCCATATGGCGTATGAGACCGTTCTCTACGACGTCGCGGAGCGCATCTGCACGATCACCCTGAACCGTCCCGAGAGGCTCAATGCCTGGACCCGGCAGATGCATCTCGACCTCAAGGACGCCATGCACGAGGCCGGCGCCGATCCCGAGGTGCGGGCCATTATCCTGACCGGTGCGGGTCGTGGCTTCTGTGCCGGCGCCGACATGGGTGGCCTCCAGGCGATCGGCTCCGGGGCCTCGGCGGACAGGTCGACCAAGGCCCAGGAGGGGCTTCCCGGCGGCAGCACGCTGCCCGAGTTCCGAATGAACTACTCGTATTTCCCGACGATCCCCAAGTTTATCATCGCGGCGATCAACGGTCCGGCGGCCGGACTCGGCATGGTGATCCCGCTCTACGCCGACCTGCGCTTCGCGGGCGAATCGGCGGTCTTCACCACCGCCTTCGCGCAGCGTGGCCTGATCGCCGAGCACGGGGTCAGCTGGCTGCTGCCGCGGCTGGTCGGCCTGCCGACGGCGCTCGACCTGCTCTGCTCGGCCCGCAAGTTCCGCGCGCCCGAGGCGCTGGCGATGGGCCTCGTGAATCGGGTCATCCCCGACGACAAGCTGCTGGCCGAGGCCCGCGCCTACGCCACTCTGCTGGCCAACACAGTCTCGCCGCGCTCGGTGGCGGTCATGAAGCGGCAGCTCTGGGAAGCCCAGTTCCAGACGCTGGCCGAGGCCACGACCCAGGCAAACCACGAGATGGAATTGTCCTTCCAGACCTCCGACTTCAAGGAAGGCGTCGCTCACTACCTCGAGAAGCGGGCAGCGAGGTTTACGGGCAGATAGGAATTCAGACCTTCTCCGTCTGCCCGGCCTTCGGCTGCCACGTCATCAGGCGGCGCTCGACGACACCGACCAGGCTGTCGAGCACGAGGGCGCAGGCCGTGAGGACCAGAATGCCGGCGAACACGGTATTGATGTCGAACGTGCCCTCGGCCTGGAGGATCAGGTAGCCGACGCCCATCGAGGAGCCGAGATACTCGCCGACCACGGCGCCCACGAAGGCCAGGCCCACTGCGTTGTGCAGGCTGGCGAACACCCAGCTCATGGCGCTCGGCAGGTAGATCGAGCGCAGGAGCTGGCGTTGCGAGGCGCCCAGCATGCGGGCGTTGGCGATCAGGTTGGGGCTGACCTCGCGCACGCCCTGATAGACGTTGAAGAAGACCACGAAGAAGACGAGCGTCACGCCCAGCGCAACCTTCGACCATATGCCGAGCCCGAACCAGACCGCGAAGATGGGCGCCAGCACGACGCGCGGCATCGAATTGAAGCCCTTGATGTAGGGATCGGTGATCGCCGAGGCGGTGGGCGACAGCGCGAGCCAAAGACCGATGCCCAGCCCCGCCGCGGCGCCGATCGTGAAGCCCAGCGCCGTCTCGAGCAGGGTGATACCGAGATGGGGGAAGATCTCGCCGCTCGCGAACCAGTCGAAGATCACCCAGAAGACCTTCTGCGGCTCGCCGAAGAAGAAGGCGGCTCTGTTGGCCTTGTCGAAATAGAAGGGCGGGATCAGCCCGGGCGCCGTCATGACGTACCAGGCCACGATCAACAGGCCGAGGAGCAGCAGTTGCAGGATCCTGAGCCGCATCTCAGATTGCCTTCTGCTGTTCGTAAGCCTTCAGCACCTCTTCCTTCATCGCGGCCCAGATTTCGCGATGAAGGTCGAGGAAGGCGGGCGTCATGCGGATCTCCGAGACGTCGCGCGGCCGCGGCAGGTCGACCCTGAACTCGCCGATCGGCCGCGTCGCCGGGCCGGCCGACAGGACCACGACCCTGTCCGAAAGCGCGATCGCCTCCTCGAGATCGTGGGTGATGAACAGCACCGACTTGCGGTCCTCGGCCCACAGCGCCAGCAGCTCGTTCTCCATGAGCTGGCGCGTCTGCACGTCGAGCGCCGAGAAGGGTTCGTCCATCAGCAGGATGTCGGGACTGAGGATCAGCGTCTGGGCGAGCGCCAGGCGCTTGCGCATGCCCCCCGACATCTGGTGCGGGTAGCGGTCGCCGAACCCCGCCAGACCGACCCGGCGCAGCCACGCCTCCCCCTGCGCGACCGCCTCGGCCCGCGGGACGCCGCGGAATTCGAGGCCCGCGATGACATTGTCGATGCCGGTGCGCCAGGGCATCAGCGCGTCGGCCTGGAACATGTAACCCGCCCGCCGGTTCACGCCCTGCGCTGCCAGCAACCTCTCGCCGAACACCTCGACGGTGCCCGACGACGGCTCCAGCAGCCCCGCCGCCACATTGAGCAGGGTGGACTTGCCGCAGCCGGTCGGCCCGACCACCGACACGAACTCGCCCCGCGCCACGTTGAGGGTCGCATTGGCAACCGCCGTGTAGGCCTTGCTCGCATCGTCGCGGGCGGCGAAGCGGCAGGTGATATCGGCCAGCGCCAGTGCCGGCACTTCCTTCGTTGTCGTCACGTCCGGTCAGCTGCGCTTGGCGGCACGCTGGGCGAACTCGTTGTTCCAGGTGTCCGCGAGCTTCACCGTCGCGGGCTTGATGGCGGGATCGCTCTCGGCCAGGAACTTGAGACAATTCTCCATCGCACCAGCGGGCATGGTGCCGTCGGGCGAGATCGTCTCACGGACGCCGGCGAACGACTTCTCGTAGACCGTCCGGTCGCCCAGCAGGTACCCCTCGGGCACGGCATTGGCGACGTCGGCCGGCGAAGCCGCCTGCAGCCACTGGTTGGCGCGCACGATGCCGGTGGCCAGCGCCTGCGTGGTACCGGGATTCTTCTTGATGAAGTCGGATTGCGAATAGAGGCTGGCCGCCGGAAAGGCGCCGCCGAACACTTCCTGATTGCCCTTGGTCGTTCGCGTGTCGACGACGACCTTCACCAGGTTCTTGTCGGTCAGGATGGTGAGCGCAGGATCGGTCTGGGACACGCCATCGACTTCGCCCTTCTCGACCGCGGCGATGACCGAGGCGCCGGCGCCGACGCCTATCGCCACCACGTCGCTGGCCTTCAAGCCGCCCCTGGCCGCCCAGAAATTCAGCAGCATATGGGTCGAGGATCCCGGCGCCGTGACGCCGAACTTCATGCCCTTGATGTCTGCCGGTCCCTTCACCCTGGCGGCCACGTCGTTGCGCAACGCGATGCAGATCTGCATGCCGCGGCCGATCAGGGCGAAGCCCGTGACGTCCTGGCCGCGCTGCTGCATGCGGATCGTGTGCTCGTAGGCACCGGCCACGACGTCGGCGCTGCCGCCCATCAGGGCCTGAAGCGACTTGGCGCCGCCCTGGAAGTCGTTGATCTCGACGTCGATGCCGGCTTCCTTGAAGAAGCCCTTGCGCTCGGCGATGGTCAGCGAAAGGTAATAGAGCGCCGACTTGCCGCCGACAGCCAGGATGACCTTGCTCTTCTCGGGCTTGGCCTGAGCCCGCGCGACATGCGGGGCCGCCAGTACGATCGGGGCGGCCGCCAGCAGGGTCCGGCGCCGCATCTGCAGCTTGGTCATCGTTTCCTCCGCGACAGGCTTGTTTTCCGGAAGCTTGCCGCAAGGCGCGCGGCGCGGCAACCGCCGCCGGTCACGGAGGGAGCGCGGCTAGCTGAACTTGCGCTCCGGCCACCACGGGAAGTAGGACGGCATGCCGTCGCTCACTTTCATGGGGAAGCGGGCAGGGCGCTTCTCGAGGAAGGCGGTCACGCCTTCCTTCACGTCTTCGGACTTGCCGCGCGAGTAGATGCCCTTGGAATCGACCTTGTGCGCTTCCATCGGATGGTCGGCGCCCATCATCTTCCAGATCATCTGGCGGTTCAGCGCGACCGAGACCGGCGCGGTGTTGTCCGCGATCTCGCGGGCCAGCGCATAGGCGGCCGGCAGCAGGTCGTCGGGCTTGTGAACGGAGCGCACGAGCCGGCCGTTCAGCGCTTCCTCGGCAGAGAAGACGCGGCCGGTCATCACCCATTCCAGTGCCTGCTGCGGGCCCACGAGGCGCGGCAGGAACCAGCTCGAGCAGGCTTCCATGACGATGGCGCGGCGCGTGAACACGAAGCCGTAGCGGGCCGCCTCGGAGGCGAGGCGAATGTCCATGGCCAGCTGCATCGTGATGCCGACGCCGACCGCCGGTCCGTTGCAGGCGGCGATGGTGGGCTTCAGCGATTCGTAGAGACG
>JBILYJ010000441.1:0-4641 GCA_044377795.1 Reyranella sp.
CCGAGAGCTTCGGCCGACCATTCAGCTGCGCCTTGAGGATGCGGTTCTCGGCGGCCAAATACTCGTTCCGCCCCAGCAGCTCCTGATCCACCGTCCCCGTCACGTAGGCTAGGATACGCGCCCAATCCATAAACGCCCCCCTGCTCTGTCCTGACCCCGGCGACGGCGTCACGGGCCGTCCGCAAACTTGTGCTGGGCCGTCTCAGGCATTGCTATCCGACCCCACCCAACTCATTGGTTTCTCGGCCGTTTCTATTTTTTGACCTCACGGGCACCTTCGTCGATCACGACAACAATCAGGCAAGGCTCCGGGAGACGATCTCGAAGACGTCGCGCGACAGGCCTGATCGGCCGGAGATCCGTTCGAGGGCGGCCCGCATGGCGGCGGCGCGTACCGGATCGTAGCGGCGCCATGCAGCGAGCGCCATCGCCAGGCGCGCGGCAAGCTGCGGATTGGTCGCGTCCAGCTCCATCACCTCGTCGGCAAGCAGCCGGTAGCCGCCGCCGCCGGCCTCGTGAAAGCCCTCCGGGTTGCCGAAGACGAACCCGCCGACAAGCGCCCATACCCGGTTTGGGCTGCCGCGATCGTAGCCGGCATGACCGAGCAGGCGGCGCACTCGACCGAGGGCGCCGGGTGCCGGCGCGCAAGCCTGGAGGGCGAACCATTTGTCGACGACCAATGGCCGCTCCTTCCAGCGCTCGTGGAACGAAGCGAACGCGGCCTCGGCTTCGCTGCCGCCGAGTTCGGCCAGCGCCGACAGCGCCACCACGGCCTCGGTCATGCCGGCCGCCCGCTCGAAGTGACGGACCGCCCGCTGGCGCCCGGCGTCGTCGCCCAACACCGCGAGGTACCGAAGGGCGGTGCCGCACAGCCGGCGACGGGCCACGTCAGCGCGGGTGAAGTGGCAAGTGCCGTCGCCGCTATTTGCCTCATAGACCGCTCGCCAGCGGTCCGCGAGCTCGACGGCAAGCGTCATCCGGACATGCCGCAAGGCCGTGCACAGTCCATCGACGTCGATCGCCGGCATGAGTTCGCCGAGATAGGAGAAGTCCGGGAGAGTGACGGCGGCGGCGGCCAGCACGCGATCGAGGCCTCGGTCGTCGAGCGTGCGGCGCACGGCGTCGATGAAAATTGCCGGCACGACGAGCGGCCGTCCGGCCTTGCGATCGGCGGCCAGACCGAAAATCACATTGGCCGAGAGTTGCTGGCCCGCCTCAAAGCGTGCGAACGGATCGCCATCGTGGGCCATCAGGAAGGCGAGTTCCGCGTCCGGGCGCGGCACCGCGAGCTTCACCGGCGCCGAGAAGCCGCGCAGGAGAGAGACGACCGGCGGCTCCGGCACGTCCTCGAAAACGAACTCCTCGCGGGCACGGCGGACATCGAGCACGCGCGTCGGCCCTCCGGTCGACGGCTCGCCGGCAAGCCTCAGAGGCAGATCGCGGCCGGCCCGATCGAGCAGGCCGACCGCCAGCGGAATGTGCAGGAACTGCCCGGAGGGCCTGCCCGGCGTCTCCGGCACGGACTGGCTGACCGTCATGGCATATCGTCTCGACGCCGCGTCGTAGCTGCCTTCGATCTCCAGGCTGGGTGTCCCGGCCTGCGAATACCACAGCCTGAACTGCGTGAGGTCGACGCCCGAGGCGTCCTCCATCGCCTGCACGAAATCCTCGCAGGTGACCGCCTGGCCGTCGTGGCGCGCGACGTAGAGATCCATGCCCCTGCGGAACGCCGGCCTGCCGACGAGGGCGTGCAGCATGCGGACGATCTCGGCACCCTTGTAGTAGACGGTCGCGGTGTAGAAGTTGTTCACTTGGATATAGGAGTCCGGACGCACCGGATGCGCCATCGGGCCCGAATCCTCCGGGAACTGGGCGGCACGCAGGCGCTGCACCTCGGCGATGCGGCACTGCGCCGCCGACCCCATGTCGGCTGAAAACTGCTGGTCACGGAAGACGGTCAGCCCTTCCTTGAGGGTGAGCTGGAACCAGTCCCGGCAGGTCACCCGGTTGCCCGTCCAGTTGTGGAAGTACTCGTGGGCGACCACGGCCTCGATCGCGGCATGGTCCGCATCGGTGGCGGCTTCGGGATCGGCGAGCACCAGCCTCGAATTGAAGATGGCGAGGCCCTTGTTCTCCATCGCCCCCACGTTGAAGTCGTCGACCGCGACCATCGAGTAGATGTCGAGGTCGCATTCCAGCCCGTAGACGTCCTCGTCCCATTTCATCGCCTTCCTGAGCGACGCCATGGCATGTCCGCAGCGCCCGGCATCGTCCGGCCGGACGTAGATGCGCAGCGCGACCTCGCGGCCCGACCGTGTCGTGAAGCGGTCGGCGAGGCACTCGAGCGGCCCCGCGACCAGGGCGAAGAGATAGGACGGCTTGGGAAACGGATCGATCCATGTAGCGAAGTGCCGGCCATCGCCGGTCTCTCCAGCGGCGCCCGGATTGCCGTTCGAGAGCAGCACCGGCGCCAGCTTCCGGTCGGCGACGATGGTAACGGTGTAACGCGCCATCACGTCGGGCCGATCGAGGAAGTAGGTGATGCGACGGAAGCCTTCGGCCTCGCAATGGGTGCAAAACAGATCGCCGGAGATGTAGAGGCCGGTCAGCTCCGTGTTGGCCGCCGGGTTCGTCCGCGTCGCGATGTCGAGCACGAAGCGGTCAGGCACGTCCCGGATCGTGAGCGTCTCCGCGCCGACCTCGTGGCCGGCCGGCCGGCCGTCGAGCTCGACCGATAGCAATTCCAGCTTGGTGCCGTCGAGAACGAGGTCCGCCGCCCGCGCCCCCGCCGCGTTGCGGCGGACGGCGAGCCGGGACCTGACCACGGTCTCCTCCCGGCCGAGCTCGACGCGAAGGTCGATGGAATCGATCAGGAACGAAGACGCGGCATAGTCGGCGCGACGGGTGGCGCGGGGCGCGGCGGCCCCACTTTCTACGGACGCCGAAGATTTGGCGGCTTCGCTCAGCGGCCGTTGCGGGCGCGTCTCCGCGCCGGGCGTGCTCACCCGGCGCCCGGCATGCCGAGCGCGAATTCGGCGATCACCGTCTCCTCGAAGCGGTCGAGGCCGGCGACCTCTTGCAGGAGGCGCGAATCGCCGGTGCCGTTGGCGCAAGGCGCCAGCCCCATGTCGGTCGCCACCATATACATCAGGTGGAAGACCACGCCGGCGTTCATCAGGCTGGCCCGGTAGGCCATGCCCTCGTACTTCCAGGCGAGCCGCGGCAGGCGCGAGGCGATCACGACCGTCACGTCCGGCTTCTGGTCGGCTTCGGCAAGGCCCATCGCCGTCCCGGAACGCTCGACGATCTTGCCGGCGATCCGTTCGGAACCGGCGAGGCGGACCAGGGCATGTCCGTGGCTGTCGTAATGGTAGACCGCCGGGTCGAGACCCGAGCAACGCCGCACTGCAAGGTAGAATTCGAGTTCGTTGATGCTGCCACCGGCCGGATAGGGACGGGAAATGATGTCCTGGCGGCTGCTCTCGATGTAGCCGGTGGTCCGGCAGACCCGCCACAGGAACTCGCCGATCGAGGCACGCGAAACCGGCTCGGCGGCGTAGCGCCGGACCGACCGGCGGCGCGCCTGGACTTCGTCCACGCTGCTGCTGGCCTGGCGAATGCGACCGGGATCGACTTCGTCGAGGCCGATCCTGCTCCCCGGCATCGCCGGCTTGACCGCCGGCGGCGAGGCAAACACGCCGTCGAAACGGTAGGTACCGCCCACGGCAACGGCGTCCCGGTTGTTGCGGCTGGCCTCGTGCATCAGCAGGTCCTGAAACTCCCAGCAGCGGCGCGCCTCCGGTTCGACGGCCGCGCAGGTCTCGAGAAACCCGAGCTGCCACAGCCCCGCCGCGAAGCTTGCGGGCGGCGCCGGTGCCGGTGCGGCGAGCAGCGCCGCCAGCATCGACAGTCCGCGCCCGTTCAGATGGACACGACTGCGCACATTGCCCGACTCGAGCACGGCCTCGCCGTCGGCCCGCCGCACATACGCGAACCGGCAGAGCTGCTGATCGCCGGCCGGCGGCTCGCCCCAGCGAGGCTGGTAGCGGGCGGCCAAGGCAGCGACCGTTCCCAGCGGACCCTCGCCGTCGGCCAGTTGCCAGGCCAGCAGTCTCCCGAAGGCGAAGCGTTCGAGGTAGTGGCGAATGGCGCGGGAGGCGGCGGCCGGGTCTCCCGCCGCGGCGGCCATGCCGTCGAGACTGGACAAGGTGGCGCCGTCGCCGGATAGCGCCTCGATCGCATCGCCGTGGGATGCCACGGCAACCGTAAAGCCGATCGGCCGGTGATCCCTGACGTCGAGGACGATGCGGTTGCCCTCGCGCTTGACCGACAGGACATCGGCATTGAAGCGGTAGAACAGATCGACGTTGCCCATCGTGCCCGGCCTCACAGAAAGAACGCGATCGGATTCAGTTCGTCCTCGGCGAGAGGCCGCGCGAGCCAGCCCATCTCGACCGGCGCCTGGTACAGGCGGCCCTCGCGGAAGCGTGCCCAGAAATGCCGCATGCCCGGAACAACGACACGCGCCGTGGCGAAATCGATCTCGGGCCGGGAATGATCGAGAACGATCATGTCCAGCCCCTTGTCGGAGACCGCGCGCATGCAGCGCTCGACCGCCTGCTTCAAGTCGGTGATCTCGGG
>JBILYJ010000056.1:0-17707 GCA_044377795.1 Reyranella sp.
AAGCCGAAAACCGTCGTCTTTTCGGCCTTCGGCCTGCGTGAGGGATTCTATTATTCGCGGCTGAGCGAGCAGGAGAGGGCGCGTCATCCGCTGATCGCCTTCGCCGAGGAGCAGGGCGAGAGCTGGCACCGTTTCGATCTCTCGCCGCAAGAAATCTTCGACTGGCTGACGCCGGCCTTCGCCGGCGAGAGTGACAGCGAACGGGTCCTGCGCACGGCCGCCTGTCACCTCAGCGACATCTCGTGGGACGACCATCCCGACTACCGCGCCGACCAGGCTTATTTCCGCGTGCTGCACCTGCCGGCGCCGGGGATGAACCACCGCGAGCGCGCCGTCCTCGCGATGACGCTCACCTATCGCTACAAGAGCGAGCCCAAGGCGGCGATGATCGACACGGCCTTGCGCCTGACCGACACCAAGGGGCGCAGTTTTGCCCGGTGCCTCGGCGCCTGCCTGCGGCTGGCCTACAATCTGAGCGGCGGCGCTCCAGGCCTTCTGCCGCAGCTGCAGCTTCGCCGAACCGAGCGGGAGCTTCGGCTGCTGGTGCCGACGGCGCTCAAGAGGAGCCTGGGCGATGTCACCGCACGGCGGCTCGAGACCGCCGCACAGGCTTTCGAACTCAAGCCGGTGATCGTATCCGCCTAGCCGTGGCGACTAGGAATTCGGTGCCAGCTGGATGAGCTTCGGCTGGTCGCCGTTCAGCGCCAGCGCCAGACGGCCCTCGATCAGGTCCACCGCGTCCACCCCGAACACTTCGTGCCGCCAGCCCTTCAGGGCCGCGATGTCGCGCTTGCCCGCGGCCAGCCGGTCGAGCTCGTCGGCGCTCGCCACGAGGCGGCCCGCCACGCCGGCCTGCTCGGCCTTGAGCCGCAGCAGGGTGCGTAGCAGGTCGACGATCGCGCCGGGCGCCCGGATCTGCTCGGGGGTCTTGTCGCGGACCGGCAGTTCCGATTCCGGCAAGGCCCGCGCCCGCTCGATGGCTTCCATCAGCTCGCGCCCCTGCCAGCCTTCCGCGAAGCCGCGGCCCAGGCCGCGCGTCGCGGCGAGTTCCTCGATCGACTTCGGCGCGTGGGCCGCGATCTCCAGCAGCTGCTCGTCCCGGAGCAGGCGCTGGCGTGGAATGTCGATGCGCTGCGCGGTGCGCTCGCGCCAGGCGGCGACCTCCTTGAGGATCGCCATCACCCGTGGAGAGGCTCCCCGCGGCTTCAGCCGGCGCCAGGCCTGCTCGGGATCGGCGCGATAGATCGCGGGGTCGTTCAGAACCGACATTTCCTCCGCAATCCAGGAGAAACGGCCGGTCTTGTCGAGCTGGCGCTTCAGCTTCTCGTAGACGACGCGCAGATGGGTGACGTCGGACAGGGCGTACGTGATCTGCCGCTCGCTGAGGGGCCGGCGGCTCCAGTCGGTGAACCGGCTGGACTTGTCGATCTTTGCCTTGGCCAGCTTGGTGGCAAGCGATTCGTAGGAGGCGGCCTCGCCGTGGCCGCAGACCATGGCAGCGACCTGGGTATCGAACAGGGGCCCCGGCACCTTCTGGAGGCGCAGGTAGAAGATTTCCAGGTCCTGGCGGGCGGCGTGGAAGACCTTGAGGACCTTGGGATTGAGCATCAGCTCGTCGAGCGGGGCGAGGTCGATGCCCTCGGCCAGCGTGTCGATCGCGGCCGCGTCTTCGGGACCGGCAACCTGGGCCAGGCAGAGCTTGGGCCAATAGGTCCGCTCACGCATGAACTCGGTGTCGACTGCAACAAACTCGGTATCGGCGAGCGGCTTGCAGAACGCCGCCAACTCGTCGGTCGTTGTGATGAGCTTCATTGGGGACGATCTATAGACCCCGCGGACGGCTCCGGCAAAGTTGCCGTGAACGGAAAGCGGCCATTCCCTTGACTTGCCTCGGCTTTCGGTGCCTTTTGCCGGGCCTCCAAACCCGGAAAAACGTAATGTCTTCAGTCTACCGAACCCATACGTGCGGCCAGTTGCGGCCCGAACATGTCGGCCAGCAGGCCCGTCTCTCGGGCTGGGTGCAGCGCAAGCGGGACCACGGCAACCTGCTGTTTATCGACTTGCGCGACCACTACGGGGTGACCCAGGTGGTGGTGGACGTCTCGAGCCCGGTCTTCAAGACCGCCGAGGCCGTCCGGACCGAAAGCGTGATTACCGTTTCGGGCAAGGTGGTGGCCCGCGAGGCCTCGACGATCAACCCCAGGCTGGCGACCGGGGCCGTCGAACTCGATGCCGCCGAGATGATCGTCCAGTCGATGGCTGAACCGCTGCCGATCCCGGTCTATCAGGAGAACGACACCACGCCGGAGGAGCTGCGGCTCAAGTACCGCTTCCTCGATCTGCGGAAAGAAAAGCTGCACAAGAACATCATGTTGCGCAGCCAGGTGATCGCGAGCCTGCGCCGCCGCATGATCGACCAGGGCTTCACCGAGTTTCAGACGCCGATCCTGACCGCCGACAGCCCCGAGGGCGCGCGTTCCTACCTGGTGCCGAGCCGGCTTCATCCCGGCAAGTTCTACGCGCTGCCGCAGGCGCCGCAGATGTTCAAGCAGCTCCTCATGGTGTCGGGCTTCGACCGGTACTTCCAGATCGCACCCTGCTTCCGCGACGAGGATGCCCGCGCCGACCGCTCGCCCGGCGAATTCTACCAGCTCGATTTCGAGATGAGCTTCGTCACCCAGGAAGACGTGTTCGAGGCGATCGAGCCGGTGCTGGGCGGCGTCTTCCAGGAATTCGCCTCGTTCAACCGCGAGACGCCGCGCAAGGTCTCGGCCTTTCCGTTCCCGCGCATTCCCTTCGCCGAGGCGCTTCTGAGCTTCGGCACGGACAAGCCCGACCTGCGCAACCCGCTGCGAATCTACGAGGTGGGCGAGGTCTTCGCCGGATCCGACTTCAAGGTCTTCGCTGGCATCGTCGCCAAGGGCGGGGTGGTTCGCGCCATCCGGGCGCCCAAGGCCGCCAGCCAGCCGCGCAGCTTCTTTGACAAGCTGAACAGCTGGGCTCAGGGCGAGGGTAAGCCGGGTCTGGGATACATCACGCTGGAGAACGGCGCGGGGAAGGGGCCGATCGCCAAGTTCGTCGCCGACGCGCGGCTGGCGAAGCTGAAGGAGCTGACCGGCGCCGAGGACGGCGACTCGGTGTTTTTCGTGGCCGACGCGGCCGACACCGCCTGGAAGTTTGCCGGCCAGGCGCGGACCAAGATCGGCCAGGAGCTGGGCGTGATCGCCGAGGACGAGTTCGCCCTGTGCTGGGTCGTCGACTTCCCGATGTTCGAGTACGACGACAAGCTGAAGAAGATCGACTTCAGCCATAACCCGTTCTCGATGCCCCAGGGCGGCCTCGAGGCGCTGGAGACCCAGGACCCGCTCACCATCAAGGCGTGGCAGTACGACATCGTCTGCAACGGCATCGAGCTGTGCTCCGGCGCGATCCGGAACCACAAGCCGGAGATCATGTACAAGGCGTTCGGAATTGCGGGCTACAGCAATGAAGAGGTCGAGGCTCGCTTCGGCGGCATGCTGAATGCCTTCAAGTTCGGCGCACCGCCGCACGGGGGCGCCGCCCCGGGCGTCGACCGCATCGTCATGCTTCTCGCCGACGAGCCGAACATCCGCGAGATCATCACCTTCCCGATGAACCAGTCCGCGGTCGACCTGATGATGGATGCACCCGCCGAGGTGCCGGCGGAGAAGCTTCGCGAACTCCACATCGGGCTGCGTCTGCCGCCCAAGAAGGACTAGTTCAGGCGGGAGGAGTGCAAATTGACGGGACCTCCAAGGTCCCGTACTATCAAGGGGTTATAGTCTTTTTATAAAGAAGATTATGAGCTCATTTCAGCTCTCTTCCTGGTTCCTGCCGACGCTGGTGGTGGGACTGGCTCTCCTGACGAGCGCCTGCGGGGTGCCCGTTGCCGTTTCGGCAGCGAGCTACGCCGCCGATGGAGGACTGTTGGCGACTTCCAACAAGACGTCGACCGACCATATCGCCTCCGTGGTGACCAAGAAGGATTGCGCGATCTGGCGGGTTTTCCGTGGCCGCCAGATGTGCACGCAACGTGCGGACGGTGGCGACCCCTATGACACCGACTATACCCAGCCCCAGCGTACGGTGTCGGAGAGCGGCGTCTCCTATTCCTCGCCGCTTCGGCCCCAGTCCGACAGCCCGGCCGTGAGCTGGGAGGCCAGGGCCTACGATACGCACGTGCCGCCGGCGGCCGCGCCCGCCGCATGGCAAGCACCCATGACGGCGACCGTCGAGCCGGTCCCGGAGAAGGCCGCACCCGCGCCGGCCGTATCGTCGGCTCCGGCCAAGTCCAAGAAGGCGAAGACGGTTCAGCGTTCGGCTAAGAAGCCTTCACGAGGTCCGGCGGTGTCTGCCCCCTGAGCAGGAAGGCCTCGAGATTGTCGAGCGCCTTGAAGCCCATCGCATTGCGGGTCTCCACCGTGGCGGAGCCCATGTGCGGCAGCAGGAACGCGTTCTCCAGACCGTAATAGCCCTGATGGATGCGCGGCTCGCCGTCGAACACGTCGAGGCCGGCAGAGGCGAGGTGGCCGCCCTTGAGGGCCGCGATCAGGGCCTCGTCGTCCACCACCCCGCCGCGGGCGGTGTTCACCACGATGGCGCCCTTGGGCAGTTTGGCGATGCGTTCGGCATTCACCCACTTGGCGGTTGCGGGCGTCATCGGCGCGTTGATCGACAGGAAGTCGCAATGGGGCAACATGTCGTCGGGATTGGCGTGGAACACTGCGCCTTTCTCGAGATCCGGCGCGAGGCGGCTGCGGTTGGAGTAGTGAATTTGCATGCGGAAGGCACGGGCGCGGTCGGCCGTCGCCTGGCCGATGCGGCCCATGCCGAGAATGCCCAGTCTCTTGCCCGTGACATGGGTGCCCATCAGCTGCGTGGGCGTCCAGCCGACCCAATTGTGGGTCCGCAGCATGGTCGCGCCCTCGTGCGCCCGGCGGGCTGCGCCCAGCAGGCAGAGCATCGTGATGTCGGCGGTGGCGTCGGTCAGCACGTCGGGCGTGTTGCTCACGACGATGTTGCGCTTGGCTGCGGCCGCCACGTCGACATGTTCGTAGCCGACCGAGAACGTGGCAATCATGCGCACCGAGGGGGGCAGGGCGGCGATGGTCACAGCATTCAGCGAATCGCCGGCAGCGCACATTATGGCGTCGAAACCAGCCGAAGCCTTGGCCAACGCCGGACCGTCATAGAGCCGGTCGTCGGGATTGAGCTGGGCGTCGAAGTTCGCCGCCAGACGGGCCTCGACGTCGGGCGGGAAGTGACGGGTGGCGATGACCCGGGGCTTGCCCTTGCTCATTGACGATTTCCTCCCTGTGCAGCCCTGACGCAGGCGATCAT
This sequence comes from Reyranella sp., assembly GCA_044377795.1. Taxonomy (GTDB): domain Bacteria; phylum Pseudomonadota; class Alphaproteobacteria; order Reyranellales; family Reyranellaceae; genus Reyranella. The sequence goes on from JBILYJ010000056.1 coordinate 5,362, forward strand.
TCTGGTATTCCGCGCGCATGGATATTACGCTTGCAAGCCCGGCTACAAGGCCTGGCCCTTCAAGCCATCGTCAGTTGACCACGTATAGTATTCGCCGTTCTCGCATCCAAACAGCGGTCGTTCTCGCCACCGTCGGCGTTCTCCTGTTGCTGGGGCTGTGGATAAACCACGCCGACGCGCAACAGAAGGACCAGCCGCTGGCGCCTCACCGCGCGACGTACGACATGAAGCTGGCTGTGTCGCGCCCCAACAGCGGGATCGTCGAGGTCGGGGGCCGTATGGTGCTGGAGACTGTCGAGGCCTGCGAGGGCTGGGAGGTCAAGCAGCGGATCAAGCTCACCTTCCTGCGCAACGACGGCGACGAGTTCACGACCGATTCGAGCTTCACCAGCTACGAGACCAAGGACGGCCTCTCCCTGCGGTTCAGTGTGCGCAACATCCAGGATGACGAAGTCGAAGAGGAATTGCGCGGCAATGCCGATCTCGAGGCGCCGGGCGCCAAGGGGAGGGCGAGCTTCACGCTTCCGGAGGCGCGCAGTTTCGAGCTTCCGGCCGGGACACTGTTCCCGACGACGCACCTCACCCTGGTTCTTCGCCATGCCCGCGACGGCGATAAGTCCGCCTCCTATCTCGTGTTCGATGGCGCGCGGCTCGATGGGGCCTTCCAGGTGAATGCCGTGATCGGCCGGCCGCCGCGGCAGACCGGAGCGCCGGTCGTACGCGGCGACGTGGCGCTTCTACGCAACCAACCCGCATGGAGCGTGCGGTTCGCCTTCTTCGCCACCGGTGACCAGGGTGCCCATCCGGAGTACGAATTGGCCCTCGACTTGCTGGGGAACGGCGTCGCCCGTTCTATGCTGTTGGATTACGGCGACTTCGCCGTGGATTCCCGTCTCGTTCAACTCCAAGCCCTGCCGAGGCCACGATGCTGATTCGCCGCCTGCTTGTGCCCGTTGCCGGCCTTCTCGTCCTCGCCGCCCAGGCCAGCGCGCAGGAGATGGTGCCTCATCGTGCCGTCTACGAAGTCGGCGCGATCGAGAATGGCAAGTCGACCGGCGGCACGCCCGGTACCTACGCCTACGAGTTGAAGCTCACTTGCGACGGCTACGTCATCCACCAGCGACTGCGCCTGGAGGCCGCGGGCCAGCGTTCCGCGGTGGTGAGCGAGCAGCAGACGCAGATGACCGAGAGCAAGGATGGCCGGAAACTGACCTTCGAGCATCGGTCGGTCACCGGCGGCAAGCAGACCAGCCTGATGAAGGGCGAGGCGACCATGTCCGACGACGGCACGGGTGAGGCGCGTTTCAGCGAACCCCCGAACCAGACGGTGGCCCTGCCCGCCGGAACCCTTTTTCCGGTGGCGATCGCGCGCGCGACCATCCGCGCCGCGAAGGCCGGCGAGAACGGCATCGATGCGCGGTTCTTCTTTGGTGACAAGGTGAAGCCGCCGCAGCAGGTCAACGCCGTCATTGGCAAGGTGCCGAGACGACTGGCGGACGTTAAGATTCCGGAGGGCGCCGAGGAAATGGTCGACGGCCGCAGCCGCATCTACTACCGGGCGGGGTTCTTCGATACCGAGGCGAAAGGCCAGGGCGAACCGGCCTTCGAGATGAGCAGCGTCACGCTGGACAATGGCATCGAACTCTACGGCACCCATGAGCAGGGCGAGGGCGGCATCGAATACCGCATCACCCGCCTGGAGCCGATCCCCAAGCCCGTGTGCAAGTAGGCAGGCGGGACCCTAGAAGCGGACGCTGAAGCCGATGAGCGGGCCGTGCAGGATCAGGTCTATGCCTCTGGTATCGAGGCCCGAGCCGGTCGTGTAGCTCGTCGAGAGCGCACGATAGCCCAAGGTCGCGCCCAGGGCATAACCCTGACTCTGCCAAGAGTAGGTGTAGGCCGCGACGGCCTGCCAGGCGAAGACGCTGCCCAAGCCGAACCCGCCGACGTCACCACGAACGAAGGCGTTCTGACCCGGCGCAAACTGGTGCCGCAAGCGCAGGCCCACGATGGGATCGATCCAGTCGAGAGTGCCGGAGCGGGCGGTGGCCAGCCCGAACGATCGCTCGAAGCCCATGTTGTAGAGATCGGCGGTGAGCGTCGCGCCGATATTGGCGGTGACGGAATTGTTCCAGTATCGGAAGCCCAGCAGGGCATCCAGCGCCGTGAAGGAGCCCTCGCTGGGGGCCCAGCGCTTGAGTTCGTAGAGCCCGCCCACCTCGACGATGGTCATCGTATAGCTGGCCTGGGCGTTGGCGACGCCGGAGACGGTGAGCTGCGGCAGCGGATTGCGATAGCGTGCCGCGGACTTGGAGAAGCCAAGGCTCGACCAGACGAGATCGCCATAGACGCTGACCGGGCCCTTGCCGGCTTCCAGGTAGCCGTTGAAGGCCGCCACGGAACTGCTGTTGTTGATGACGTCGAAGAAGCCGGCATTGATATCGAAGGTCTGGCCCTTGGCCGTTACGTTTCCGCTTACGCTCGTCAGCCAGCCATAGGCGGTGGCATTGAAGCGCCACCCGTCAGGTTCCGCATCCTCAGCCTGTGCCCCGCCTGACGGGAGCAGACCGAAAAGCGCCCCGGCGAGCGCCACGGCGGCCCACCGCCGGAGGTCCGGCAGCGCGCGGTTCCCTGTTGCTGTGATCATTCGAGAACACCTTCTCTGGAAGGGAGCAGCCCACCTGGGCTCGTCTCTACCTCAGTCCCATGCCGCGTCGTGGATGTCGTCCCTGCGCCCGGCTCAGGTTGCGGCAGCCTTCGGGGTGTCCGTGGCCATTGCGTCGGCGGGCGTGTCGGAAGCCGCCTGGGCGGCCTGGCCCGGGTTGACGCTGGCCGTCGCCGTGTGGAGGACCACCGCAGCGCCTTCCTTGGCGAACTCGATCCCCAGGGTCGGCAGGGTATTGAACATGCGCTTGATGGCTTCGCGTTGTATGGCGGCGGGATTGCCCGGCTTGGCGGTGAACTTGAAGCGGATCAGCAGGGCGTTGTCGGTGATGTCGGCCACGCCCTGCATCTTGAAGGGGGCGAGAACCTCCGACTTGATCGCCGGCATCTCCATCATGTCGGTTCCGATCTTCTTCGCGGCCTTGCGCAGCTTTTCGATGTCGGTGTCGCGGGCGAAGCGGAGGTTGAACTTCACCGTGATCCAGTCGCGGCTGAAATTCGTGATCTGGCCGAGCTGGCCGAACGGGATGGTGTGGACCTGACCGTTCTGGTGGCGCAGCTTCAGCGAGCGCAGGGTGAAGCCTTCGACCGTGCCCTTGGCCTTGCCGCAGTCGATGTACTCGCCGACCCGGAAAGCATCGTCGGTCAGGTAGAAGATGCCCGAGACGATGTCCTTCACCAGAGTCTGGCTGCCGAACGAGATGGCGATGCCGAACACCGACGCGCCGGCGATCAGCGGCGTGATGTTCACGCCGAAATCGTCGAGTGCGATCATGACGGCCACCAGGGCGATCAGGACGGCCGCGCTCCGGCGCAGCAGCGGCATCATGGTGCTGATGCGCGAGGCGGGCGAGGCGGCCGCGTCTCCGTCGGCGATGGCCTGGGCCGCGCTCTTGTTCTTCAGGCCCATGTAGGGGTCGGTCATGAACTTGAGCAGTTCCCACAGCACGAAGGCGAAGAACAGGGTGATGCCCGCGGTGCGCGAGGAGGTCGTTATCTGTGCCCACTCGTCTTCGCTCACGAGGGCGAATACTTCGACGACCCAACTCTGGGCGATGATCACCGCGGCGGCGATGATGACGGCGACACGGACGCAACGCGCCACGATGTCGGGCAGGGTGGTCGTCGTTCTACCCGCCTTGTGGCTCGCGATGAGCGAGTCGAGTCGCTGCACGACGGCCTGCATGAGAGTCTCGAAGATCAGGATGCCGACGACGATGGTGAGCGTCAGCAGCATCGCGCCGGCGACGTGTGCCCGCTCCGCGATGGCGCCATAGATCTGCGTGGCGCCGAGCGCCAGGAAGAAGGCCGTGGCGAGGGGCACCCACTTGCGCCCGATGGCGCCGATCACCGGTGCGAGGGCGCCGAGGCCGACGAACCATTGCCGCGCGGCCTCGCGGGATCGCAGGACCAGCCAGAGGAAGGCGCAAACATAAGCGGCGGCACCGATGACCTGATAGGCAATCATTGCTTCGTGCGGCGTGCCGATCGCAGCCAGGACCTGGCCAAGGATGCGGCCCAGGATGATCAGCAGCATGACAGCGGCGATTCGCAGGTACATCCCGCGGGCGTCCTGGTCGAGGACGTCGCAGAGACGCGCCGCTTTCAGGTTCGGCTGCAGGATGATGCGAAACACCAGCATATAGAGGCGCCATGAGAAGATTCCCATCAGCACCGCCGCCGCGAGCTTGTCCTGGCCGGTTGGAGCGGTAAACCAGGCACCGATGGCGCCATGGCAGATAACCCAGACGGCAAGGACGCCGAGTCCGTCGATGAGGGCCAAGGCAGAGAGATGCGCCAGTGAACGAAGCCCGGATTCGGGGCCGGCATCGCTCGACAGTCTCGTCCGGAGCCCCTGCGTCAGCAGTCGAAGGACGGCCTCCGCAGCGAGCGCGGCGACCGCGACGGCTCCGAGCAGGAGCAGGAACGTAGAGGCTCCGCGGCCGCCGTGCGCGCTCCGATCAAGCAGGCTGGGAATGCTCGAGATCTTCGCCCCGAGCACGGGCAGGGCGGCCGGCAGATGGCCGGCCTTTTCGAGGAAGATGCCGAATTCGTCCGGCCGATCCTTGATCGATGTCACGACGACCTTCGGACCGGGCGGCGGGCCCTTGCTCGACTTGGACTTGCTGGCGGCAGGAGCGGGCGCCGCGACAGACGGTGCGGCCGGAGCGCTGGTTACGCCCTCTGCCTTCAGCTTCTCCGTCACGGAATCGCTTATCGCGTCCACCAGGCTCTTGAACTGCTCCTGCGTCATTCCGGGTGGGGGCGCCGCGGCGGGCTGCGCGCTTGCACTGGTACAAGAGGTGATCAGAGCAGCCAGGGCGATACTGACGGAGCGAAGCAGGGACATGGAACTCACGCGTCGGGAAGCAGGGTACAGGACTATGTTCCACACATAACAGTGAGCCTCCATCGATGCAGTAAAATTTCTATTACGATGAAATTTGCCTTGTGAACGCAATAAATGGAGCCGCTGGCGACAGTTCGCGAGCGCCTGCGGTCGCTATCCCCAACCAGCGAAGAGGACGCTAGACCGGCCAGAGCCAGGCGGCGCCGCGCACGCCGCTCGAATCGCCGTGTCGGGGCGGTACCAATCTCGTCACGATACTGTCCCGCTCGGAGAAGACGTAGTCTCTCCAGAGTTCGGGAACGCGCTCGTAGAGTTGCGCGATCCTGGAAAGTCCGCCACCCAGCACGATGACGTCCGGATCGAGCAGGTTCATGACGCTGGCGAGCGCGCGTGCAAGGCGATCGCAATAGTTTTCAAGGCATTCGGCCGCGATTGCATCGCCTGTCGCGGCGGCCTCGGCGACGCCGGTCGCCCGCAGGTCGCGGCCGGACGCCTGCGCGAACTGCTTCTGAAAGGCTGGGCCGCTCAGCCAGGCTTCGATGCAGCCATGCCTGCCGCAGTAGCAGCCAGGGCCGGGTCGCTCGTCGTCGCGCGGCAGGGGCAGGGAGTTGTGGCCCCACTCGCCTGCTATGGCATGCGCACCAATGAGTGGTTTTCCATTGATCACGATACCGCCGCCGACACCCGTCCCGACGATGACGCCGAAAACGACGGAGCTACCGGCACCGGCGCCATCCGCGGCTTCGGAAACGGCGAAGCAGTTCGCGTCATTCGACAGGCGCACTTCGTCCCGACCGAGGGCGATTTTCAGGTCGACGTCGAGAGGATGGCCATTGAGCTGGGTCGAATTGGCGTTCTTCACGAGACCCGTGGCGGGCGAGATGGCGCCCGGATGGCCTATTCCGATCCGGCAACGTGCGCCCACCTCATGCTCCAGGTCGCGCACCACGGAGACGACGGCCGCCACCGTCGCCTCGTAGCTTTCTCGGGGCGTCGGAGCGCGCAGGCGTGCGCTCTCCGAGCCATCATCTTTCAGGACGAGGCCTTCGATCTTCGTTCCACCGAGATCAATGCCTATCCGCATCGCTCAGTTGGGATTTGCCGGCAGGAACTTGAAGGGCTCGGCCGCCTTGAACGCGCCCGCCGCCTCGCCGGAGAAGACTTCGCCATCCTGGATGGTGAGCTTCTTCACCGGAGCACCCGGCTTGAGGTCGAGCTTGGAGAAGGACACCCAGAAGGTGTTCGGACGCGTAGCCGAATCGAAGAAATAAACCAGGTTCTTCTGATCGGACACGGTGCGCCAGATCGTCGACGAAATGTTGGGCTGGTCCGGAGTCGTGATGCCAAGAGGCACGCTGACCGAACGCATCACGCCCATGACGCTCGCGACAGCCTGATTGGAGAACGACTGCTGGGGGACGCTCTTGATGTAGGACGGGTCGGCCTTCCGCGGGATCGCGTCGAGGAGAAACGACGCCCGCGCGAAGCGGTCGGCCGCGCGATTGGTGCCCGGCAGAAAGACGAGACCACCGATGCTCTTCCAGTATTCATTCAGCGCGAGCTGCTGGTCGTAGATCGGCGAGTTGGTCATCACCGTATATTGCTTGCCGTGATGGACCTGGAGCTTGCCGCCAACATATTCGAAAATCGCCGAATCGCCGGTGGCGTCGGAGATTGCGAGATGCAACGTGGAAGCCTTGCCGTTGGGCAGATCGGGCGCAAGAAGATTGAAGGGCGTCTTCTGCAGCGCTTCGACCGTTTCAGACACGGTGGCGTAATTATCCAGCACGTACTGAACCCACGCCGCAATCGAGAGATAGGGCTTACCCGGCACGGGCTTCGCATACTCCGACTCCGCGAGATAGAGCAGGTTCGCCACGAGGCCCTTTTCATTCATGCCGTCGGCGGTGCCGACCTCATAGCTTGAGGTGATTACGCTGCCGTACTTCGAGGTCCATTTGACAGATTGCGGGCCGGCCGCGCCGTCCCGCGCCATGCCGGCCGGGAAGGCCCAGAGGTTTGAGCCCATGTCCTCGGCCCAATCCATGTTTCGGCCCGTCATGACGGTGTTGTCGGGCGCCACGTAGAGTGTGCGCGTACAAGCCAGCGCCGTTCCCGCCGCAGCGACGAGACCCAAAGACAGAGCGAAGGTCGAAATCTTGGACAGGCGCAACTTCATGGCATTCCTTTCGAGGCTGAGGTGTCCATATAATCGCATCGCCTGTTCACATAAAGCGCGCGCGTATGTCGATGCTGTTCTCGACGCCGATCTTATCGAACGTCGAGGCCAGCCATGCGGTTGCGGAGGCGCGGCCGGCCTTGAACAGATGATCCAGGAATTCGGGCTCGATGTTGAACTTGCTGACAGCGCCGAGCGGCGCCAGCGTCGGCGGATCGCCGATCGAATGGATGAGAAGCCTTTTCAGGCGTTCGCTGAATTCGCCGGTGAGGGCGCCGTTGTCGATGAGTTCCTGCACGAAGGCGATCGCGCGCATCTCCGCCATCAGCGCGCCGCCGAAGGTGATCTCGTTCAGCCGGTCGGCGATCTCGGCGTTGGAGCGCGGAACGCCTTCGCGGCCGGGCGGGTCGACCTCGACGATGACCACGTCGGCGCTCGCGCTGTTGTATATGAACGGCCAGATCGGCGGATTGCCTCGGAAGCCGCCGTCCCAATAGGGCTCACCGTCGATCACCACGGCTTCATGGATGCTCGGCAGGCAGGCCGATGCCAGCAGCGCGTCGATCGACAGCTCCTCGCGGGTGAAGATGCGCACCTTGCCGGTCGCCACGTTGGTCGCGGCGATGAACGCCTTGATCTGCTGACAGGCGCGGACGGACTCCTGGTCGAAGTGCCGGGTGAGGAGGTCGCGCAGCGGATCGAACTTCAGTGGATTGCGCTGCCAGGGCGTGAGCGTGCGCTGGATCAGGTCGGCCCACAGGGCGCCGGGTGAATCGTCGAGGTTCCAGTTGCCCTGTAGGCGATCGAGCGGCGTGCGCCGGATCGGGCTGGCGATCGACATCTGCCCGAGTTCGCCCCAGAAGGCGGCCAGGGCGGCGCGCGCGCCGGCCGGGCCGCCCTTGGCCCACCCTTGTAACAGGATGGCGGCGTTCATCGCGCCGGCGCTGGTGCCGCTGACCGCTTCGATCTCGAGGCGGCCATCCTCGATCAGCGCGTCGAGTACGCCCCAAGTGTAGGCGCCGTGGCTGCCGCCGCCCTGCAGAGCGAGGTTGATGCGTTTGCGGTCGGTCATGCGTCTATCCTCGCGGCCCATGCGGCGTTAGGGTCATCGTTCTGTAAGGAAGTGGGTAGAGCAGGCGGCATTATGGCGAAGGACGAAGCAGGGGGAGCGTGGCGAAAGCGCCCGTCGACCATCTTGTGGATGCTCTCGCTGGGCCAGCTCGTGACCTGGGGCCTCGTCTACTACACCTTTCCCCTGTTCGTCGTGCCGATGAGCGAGGAGCTGGGCTGGTCGCGCAGTGAGATGTTCGGCGCTCTCTCGGCGGGACTGCTCACCGCCGGTCTCTGTTCCATCACCGTCGGCGCCTGGATCGATCGCGGCCACGGGCGCCTGCTGATGACAGGTGGGTCGCTTCTTGCGGCCGCGCTGCTGTTCCTGTGGTCGAGGGTCGAATCGCTGCCGGTGTTCTACGCGATGTGGATCGGACTTGGTGCGTGTCAGGCGGTGACGCTCTATGAACCGGCCTTCGCGGTGATCACCCGCGTCTACGGACCGCGCTACAAGCAGGCGATCCTGCTGATGACTTTTCTCGGCGGCCTGGCCAGCACCTTCGGCATTCCCTTCACGCAGTTCCTCGTCGAGCGGATCGGTTGGCGACCTGCGCTCGATGTGCTGGCGGTCATCGTTCTGGGCGTCGCGCTGATGCACTGGCTGATCGTGCCGGGGCCCAACGTGAAGCCTGTGCCGATCGCAGCGGCCAAGCCGCCCGCCGAGGGTGTCGCGAAAAGAAGTCCACTGGCCACGGCGATCCGCGTGCCGGCCTTCTGGGGGCTCGTCGTCGCCTTCGCAGGCTACGGTCTCGCTTTCTCGGCCATGAGCTTTCATCTCATCCCGCTGCTCGACGATCGCGGCGTATCGACGGGTGTGGTCATGGCGATCATTGCCCTGATCGGGCCCATGCAGGTGGTGGGACGGGTGCTGCTGATGGTCGGGCAGCGCCATATCACGACCATTCAGCTGGGTGCGCTGATCTACTTTGCCTTTCCCCTGGCGATGGGCTTCCTCGCGACCGGCATCACTGACGTCTATCCGCTGATCCTGTTCGCCGTCGTCTACGGCGTCGCCAACGGCCTCGTGACCATCCTGCGCGGCATGGCCGTCCCCGAGTTCATCGGTCCCGAAGGGTACGGCGTCGTCTCCGGCGCCCTCACCATGCCGACCAACGTCATGCGCGCCGCCGGGCCGGTGCTCGCCTCCCTCGCCTGGGGGGCGTTCGGCGGCTACACGCCCGTGCTGTGGGGGCTGGCTGGTATCATGCTGGTCGCGGCTTTGGGCTTCGCGGCGGCCGCATTTCTATCGAAACGATCCTGAATTCTCCCGGTTTTGCCACAATTGCACATCATCTGACCTCTCAAGAAAACAAGAGAGGTGAGGCGTCATGTTCGATGCGAAGCAGTTGCTGGAACAGTTCATGGGTGGTCAGGGCGGCGGCAAGGGCGTTGGCCCAACCGGCAGCCAAGGCGGCGTCGGCGGTTTCCTGAGCGGGGCCGGCGGCGGGGTACTCGCCGGTGGCCTGGCAGCGCTGCTGATGGGCAGCAAGACCGGCCGCAAGATCGGCGGTGAGGCTCTCAAGCTCGGCGGCATGGCAGCGGTCGGCGCCCTTGCCTACAAGGCCTACAACGACTGGCAGGCGGGCAAGCAGGCGGCGCCCGTCGGCCAGGCGCCGCAGGCTCCGGTACCGATGTTGCCGGCGCCCAGCGGAACCCCGTTCAACCCGTCGACCGAAGCCGGTCAGCAGACGCTGGCGCGCCACCTCTTGCGCGCCATGATCGCGGCCGCCAAGGCCGATGGTCATGTCGATGCCCAGGAGCAGGCGCGAATCTTCGCGGAGATGGACAAGCTGCCGCTCGGCGCCGACGACAAGGCCTTCGTGATGGATGAGCTTCGCGCCAAGCTCGATGTCGACGCCGTCGCGGGCGCGGCGGCGACGCCGGAGGAGGCGGCCGAGATCTACACCGCTTCCCTGCTGGCCATCGACGTCGACAATGCGGCTGAGCGCGGGTACCTCTCGATGCTGGCCGCACGCCTCAAGCTCGACGACGCCCTGGTGGCGCATCTCCACGGCAGTGTCGCCTCGGCGACCGGCAAGAGCGTGCCGGTCGCGGCGTAACAGGATCGACTGGCGTCGGCGTTACTCCGCCGCCAGTCTCGCCATGCCGGGCTTGAGGTGCTGCACCTTGGGCATGACTTCCTTCGAGAGCAGTTCGAGGGAGCGGCGCCAGGCCTGCGGGTTCTCGACATAGTCGAAGCCGAAAACGAGGAGCTGGCCGAAGCCGCCGACCTCGTCGTAGATCTTCTCGATCTTCTCGACGACCGTCTTCGGCGAGCCGACGATCCAGTTGTGTTTGGCGCAGTATTCGGGCGTCACGTCCGAGTCCGCTGCATCGGCATCGTGCTTCAGGTATTCGAAGAAGCCGAACTGGGAGAGCAGGGGCAGGAAGTACTCCCGCATCATGCGGCCCATGTGCGAGCCGACCGACAGGCGCATCGCCTCTTCGTCGGTGTCCGCCACGAAGACCTCGCGCACGAGGCGCCACTCGTTGCGCTCGGGTGTACGGCCCGACTTCGCGGCGCCGATCTCTACCGATTCCCAGTGGCTCCTCACGTAGGCCGGGTTGAGATTGAGGCTCATCGGGATGTAGCCCTTCTCGCCCGCGAGCTTCAGCGTGTCGGATCCCTTGGAGAGGCCGGCGACGCCGATCGGCGGATGCGGCGTCTGCAGCGGCTTGATGTGCGGCTTCAGGAACCCGAACATCGTGTCGGGCTTGGTGACGTGCCAGTACTTGCCCTTGTAGTCGAAGGGTTCGGTCGAGGACCAGAGCTTGAGGACGATGTCGAGCGCCTCGCGCGTCATGTCGCGATTGGCGCCCGACATGCCGTCGACGTTGAACATCGCCCAGTCGCTGGGCAGGCCCGACGCCGCGATGCCGAAGTTCAGGCGCCCGCCGGATATGTGGTCGAGCATGGCGACCCTGTTCGCGAGCTCGGCCGGGTGATGGTACGGCAGCAGGAAGCCGCCGGGCCCGAGGCGGATGTTCTTGGTCTGCATCAGCGCCTGCGCCACCAGCAGGTCGGGCGAGGGATGGGGCTCCCACGGCGCGGTATGATGCTCGCCGATCCAGGCCTCCGAGAAGCCTAGTTCGTCGAGCCAGCGGATCACCTGTAGATCCCATTCGTGACCGTCCTTCAGTGACCGCTCGGGCGGATGGGACGGCATGGTGAAGTAACCGAACTGCATCGCTTCCTCCTCGATTGTCGTTTTGGAAATTCGACTACCAACGGGAGGATTGCGCAAGAGACCGAAATTGCATGACTGCCGGTCCCTCAGACCCGTCCCGCCCGGACGGCGTTGGCCAGCAGCGCCCTGACGCCGAGGCGGTGGAAGGGAAGTATGACGAGCAGATAGGCCCTGCCATAGAGATTGTGCGGGCTCACCATCGTCGACAGTACCACCCGGCTCGCCCCGCCTCTGGTCAGTTTGCGGACCGATACCCGGAAATCCAGATGCCGGTCGTCGCCCCCGGTGATCATCTCCGTACTGTTCTGCGCGTACATCGTGAAGCGGGCGATCTTCTCGCCGACCGCGTAGGCGGGCTTGATCTCGATACTGTCGAAGGCTGACGCGGTGGTCGTGCGGAGTCCGAAGGGGGCGACGATCCAGCCACGCAGGACGAGAAGCCACCGCGCCCACCACGGATGATGGGCGAAGAGTGCGAGGTAGATTTCGGTGATGGTGAGATCGGGCCGTCGCAGCGGCGCTTCATAGGAGTCCCAGTAGTAGGACTGCACGAGGCCCTTGAGGAATGCGCTTTCAGGCGGCGCGCGACGGCACGTGACGGTCATCCCCCCCGGTCCACTAGCATTGAACGGAGGAAGCAAGGGTCCGAAGCAACATGGCGGACGACGTCTTGATTGTGATCGACCGGCAGAAGGCGATGGATCATCCCAAGTGGAGACCCCGCAACAATCCGGGGGCAGAGGCGAACATCACCCGGCTGCGGGCCGAGTGGCGGCGCCGCGAAGCCGCCGCTGGTGATCTGCGGCGTGCTGCTCGCCAACTCGGTCGAGGCCACGGTGCGGGTGGCGGCCAATC
>JBILYJ010000057.1:0-17696 GCA_044377795.1 Reyranella sp.
CTCCAGCGCGCCGATGTCGAAGTTCTCGAGGATGTTCAGCATCTCGATCAGCATCACGCCGCCGCCCGGCGGCTGGTTGGTCGAGACCTTGTAGCCGCGATAGTCACCCCACAGCGGCTCGTTACGGACGGTCTTCCAGGCCTTGAGATCCTCGATCGACAGCAGAGCGTCGTTCTTCTTCATGTCCTCGGCGATCGCATGAGCGATCTCGCCCGAATAGAAGACGTCGGCACCGCCTTTGGCGATGGCGCGCAGGGTCTGGCCGTAGTCGCGATTGACCACCCGATCGCCCACCCGCTTCGGCACGCCGTCGGGGCGGCAGTAGAGTTCGCGCGCGGCCGGCGTGAAGCCGGTGCGTTCGAAGTTGGGCGCACGGCCGAAGGCGCCGTCGTCGGCCCACCAGAAGTGGACGTGCGGCCGCACGGTCCAGCCGTTCTCGGCCCAGTGGATCGCGGGCTCGACGATACGCGACCAGGGCAGGCTGCCATGCTCCTTGTGCGCGTCATAATACATCTTGAGATTGGCCGGCGCGCAGATCGATTTGTAGCCGATGTCGTTCACCCGGCCCTTCAGGATGAAACCGTAGCCGTCGCGTGCCTCGCTCTCGATCAGGTTGGCCCACATGTCCGGCCGCGCGGCAAGCGGCGCCGGCGCGTGGGCGTCGATATAGCCGTGGAATTTCTTGCCCGGCATGTAGATGCCGCAGGAGCCGAAGCCCGCGATGCCGCACATCTGCGGATCGACGACGCCCTGAACGAGAGCGCAGGCGATGCCGGCATCGACCGCATTGCCGCCCTCGCGCAGCACGTCGGCGCCGGCCTCCGTCGGCTCGGGCTGCGGGGCCACGATCATCGCCTGATTCTTGTACCGCACGTCGCTTCCTCCTCATGCTCATCGGCAATGATCATAGCGGAGTAGAGAACCGGCCGTCCCGCCTCCGGTCTTGCCGCGGCGGCCGCGCCGTGTACCATCGCTGCGTCGATTGAAGGCGGAGGCACTCATGCAACTTAGCGCGCATTTCTTCCTGGCCGAGTTCACGATTTCCAGCAAGGCACTGTCGATGGGTGTCGAAAACACCCCGACCCCCGAGCATATGGTCAATCTGCGCAGCCTGGCGGAGCAGATGGAACTCGTCCGGGCCCTGTTCGACCGCCCGATCGAGATCACGAGCGGCTATCGCAATCCTGTGGTGAACGCAGCGGTCGGCGGCGTGCCGAACTCCGACCATGCGCTGGGCCATGCCGCAGATTTCCATGTCGACGGTCTTCACGACCTCGATGCGGCCAAGAGAATCCGGGACAGCGAGCTGAAGTTCGATCAACTCATCTACGAGAAGAACCGATGCGTCCATATCAGCTTCAATCCACGCATGCGGCGACAGATACTCCGCCAGCCGGGAGGACCGGGCTCGCCGATCCATACCGGCCTCCAGCCCTGACGGCGTATCAGTCCCAACCGTTGCGCTTGCGCAATATCGCGGTCGAGGGCGCCAGCGCGAGGCCCTTGCCCTGGACCGTCGGAAGCCACTCCGCGAGCGCCTGCAGGGTCGAGTCGTGCGGATGGCCGATCGCCACGACGAAACCCTGCCGGCGCGCGACCACCTCCGTCTCGGCGAGCTTGCGCCGAACCGCCTCGACCGTGTCCTCGTCATCCAGGAAGACGTGGCGCACGATCGACGGCACGCCGATCTCCTGTGCCGTCTGGTCGCCGACCGACTGCGGGCTCGTGCGCGAATCGAGGAACATCAGGCCGCGCGGCTTCAGCTGGCGCATCACCAGCTCCATGTCGGGACGGTTGGCGGTGAAGCGGCTGCCCATGTGGTTGTTGATGCCGACATAGCCGGTGAAGCTCTCCAGCGCGATCAGCAGCTTCTGGCGCAGCTCGGCGTCGGACATCGACACCATCAGCGCGCCCGGCCCGGGATCGTTGCGGCCGTTGGGCTCCATCGGCATGTGCAGCATCAGCTCATGCCCGCGCGCCCGCGCGGCGCGCGCCTGCTCGGGCAGGTCCTTGGCATAGGGCAGGAACGACATGGTCATCGGCCCCGGCAGCTCCCAGGCGCGTTTCGAGCGCGCGCGGTCGAGTCCCACATCGTCGATCACGATCGCAACCAGCGGCCGGCTGCGGAGATCGCGGAACGGCACCGCGTTGCGACGCCAGGTCTGTTCCGCCGGAAACGCGGCGGCGACCTTCTTCACCGGCGGCTTTTCCTCGACGTTCGGCATCGGCTTGCCGGGGTCGGCCTCGGTGTATTTCGGGAAGTCCGGCAGGTCCTCGATGCGCGCGTATCTCGGTGCAACGGCGGGACCGGTCGCCGCGGCGCTGCGCTTCATGTCCTCCAGCGTGTCGCGCGCCACGTGGTCGCTGCCCCGCAGGTCCAGTCGCTCGGCGATCCAGTATCCGCTCAACACACTGCCGACGAACATCAGGACGACGGCGATGACGATCGAAGACAAACGATGCGCTGCGACCCACGCAGAAAGCCCGGCGAAACGGGCGCGAAGGCGATCGCCGAGGCCGGAGGGCCGCTTCGGACTCCTTCTGTTCGTCTTCCCGCTTCTGTTCTTCCTCGACGCCATCTGAGAGTTATGCCCTAACCTCTTGGCACGGGACACTATTTTGCCTCAATTTAGACCGGCGAGCGACTTCACCACCCGGATGTCCGGCTCGCCCGAGCGGCCGCTCTCGCGGCGGAAGCCGACCTGCTTGGCGAGGTCGAGCATCCTGCTGTTCTCGCGCAGCACGTGGCCGACGACACGCTTGATGCCGCGCGACTTGCCGTAGTGCAGCACGTGCCGCAGCAGCAGTTCGCCATAGCCGCGGCCCTGGCGATCTGAGGCAACGGTGAGCGCGAACTCGGCCTGCTGGAAATCGGGATCCGCGACCAGTCGTCCGACGCCGACCATCTCTTTCGCGTCCAGCAAGACGAACGCCATCTCCCGATCGTAGTCGATCTGCGTCAGCCGGGCCGCGAGTTCGTGGCTGAGTTCGCGCATCGGCCCGAAGAAGCGCATGCGTACATCCTCCGGTGTCAGGCGGCGTGTGAAGGCCTGCAGCATGGGTTCGTCGTCGGGCCGGATCGGACGGATGCGCAGCTTCTCCCCGCCATGTTCGATCTCGGCCTCGAGTTCCACCGGATAGGGGCGGATGGCGAAGCGGGCCGCCCGCTCCTGCCCCTTCTTCTGATGGTTCACAACGATGCGCGCATCGAGCGCGATCACGCCGTCGGCGTCGGCCAACAGCGGATTGATGTCGAGCTCGGCGATCTCGCCCACATCGGCGATGAGTTGCGACAGCCGCACCATGGCCGCCCCCACCGCCTCCCGGTCGGCCGGGGCGCGGTCGCGATAGCCGCGCAGCAGGCGATCGACGCGGGTGCGGCTCAGCGCATCCTCCGCCAGCACCGGATCGAGCGGCGGCAAAGCCAGCGCCTTGTCGTCGATCACCTCGGCGGCCACGCCGCCATGGCCGACGAGCAGGATCGGTCCGAACACGGGATCCTCGGCGGCGCCCAGGATCAGCTCCACGGCATGCGGGCGGCGGACCATGGGCTGCACCACGAAGCCGTCGATCCTGGCCTTGTTGGCCAGCACCAGGACCTTGCCGGTCATCTCGCGGACGGCGTCGAGCACCGCCTGCTCGGAGACCAGGTCGAGCGAAACCCCACCGACATCGCTCTTGTGGGTGATGTCGCGCGACAGCAGCTTCACCGCGACGGGAAAGCCGATGCGCACCGCGATGGCGGCGGCCTCGGCGGCGTCCCGCGCGATCTCCGTAGGCACGACCGGGATGCCGTAGGCCGCCAGCACCCGCTTGGCTTCCGGCTCGGTGAGCACCTTGCGCTTCTCGGCCAGCGCCGCCTGGACGATCGAGCGCACGAGCGCGGTGTCGGAACGCAGCTCCGGCACCGACGGCGGCGTGCGCTGTAGCGCACGCTGGCCGCGGCGATACTCGACGATGTGCATGAAGCCGCGGACGGCACGCAGCGGCGTGTCGTAGGCGGGAATGCCCGCATCGTGCAGCACGTCGCGACCGGCCTGGGCCTCGCGCCCGCCGATCCAGCAGCCGATCACCGGCACAACCTTGCGCCCGGCGGCGCCCGTGATGGCGCGGGCCGCCTCGACCGACGAGGTGAGCGACGTGGGCACGTTCATGGCCAGCACCGCGCCGACGCCGCGATCGTCGGCCAGCCCATCGAGGGCGGTGGCGTAACGCGGCCCATCGGCATCGCCCACGATGTCGACCGGGTTGGCGCGCGACCATCTCATCGACATCTGCTTGTCGAGCCGCGCGATGGTGGCCGGCAGCAGCGTGGCGAGTTCGCCGCCTTCGTCGATCAGCAGGTCGGTGGCGATGATTCCGACGCCCCCGCCGTTGGTCAGGATCGCCAGCCGCTCGGTGCGCGGGGCGATGCTGTGGCCCAGCGTCTCGGCCGCATCGAACAGCTCGCCGAGGCCCAGCACGCGCACGAGGCCTGCCCGCGCGAAGGCGGCATCATAGACGGCCGCCGATCCCGCCATCGAGCCCGTATGCGAGGCCGTTGCCTGGGCGGCCGCGGCGTGGCGCCCGCCCTTCAGGACGATCACCGGCTTGATGCGCGCTACGCCGCGCGCCGCCGACATGAACTTGCGCGCCTGGGTGATGCCCTCGACATACATCAGCACCGCACGCGTATCGGAATCGCGCGCCAGCATGTCGAGCACGTCGCCGAAATCGACATCGGCCATGTCGCCCATCGAGATCAGGTGCGAGAAGCCGATGCCCTGGGCCACGCCCCAGTCGGCGAGGCCCGCCAGTACGGCGCCCGACTGGGCGACCGCGGCGATGCGTCCGGCCTTGAACCGTGTCGGGCCGAAGCTCGCGTTGAGCCCGAGCCCGGGGGCAGCGTAGCCGATGCAGTTCGGCCCGATGATGCGCAGCAGGTAGGGCTGGGCGGCGCGCAGCAGTCGCTGCCGCCATTGTGCATTGACCGAGGCCGCATCCGGACCGTTGCCGGGGCCGGCGCTGATCACCACGGCCGCGCGTGTCCCCGCCTCGCCCAGCGCCACGATCAGGCCGGGGATGGTCGCGGCCGGAGTCATGATCACTGCAAGATCCGCCGGTTCGGGCAGGTCAGATACCCTGCGGAAGGCCGTGCGGCCCGCGATCGTGCCGCCCTTGCGGTTGACGAGATGGATCTGGCCCTGGAAGCCGCCGGCCAGCACGTTGCGGGTGACCGCCGCGCCCACCGAGCCAGGGCGTTCGGTGGCGCCGATCATGACGACCGAGCGCGGGGACATGAGTCTATCTAGGTTGCGGGTCGACATGCCCCTAGAAGAGCGCCGGACCGTTCATCAGCACAAGCCCTGAAACGATCACGAACGCAGCAGCCACGCGGCGGCCCCCGAACGGCTCGCCCAGGATGAGCGTGCCGATCAGCGCTCCGAACAGCACCGACGTCTCGCGCAGGGCCGCGATATGGGCCATCGGCCCCAGCGCCAGCGCATAGATCGCGATGCCGTAGCCGACATTGGCGATCACCCCGCCGCCGACGCCGCGATACCAGGTCTTCTTCATGTGCGACCAGACGGTCGCCGGCCGCTTCCAGAAGGCCAGAACCAGAAGCCAGGGCCCCTCGAGCACGGCGAGCCAGGCGATGTAGGAGATGCGATGCTCCAGCGTCTCGCCGGCTGCGCGCACGCCCATGCCGTCGGAAATGATGTAGCCCGCGATGGTGATCCCGGTCAGCACGGCGAACAGGGTCGCGAGCCCGTGGCGGCTGCCCGGTCGCGGCACGATGTTCTTCAGCGGCAGGGCCAGGGCCACCAGGCCGAAACTCAGCAGGAACACGCCGACGATGTCCTGCGGCCTGAGATGCTCGCCGATCACGCGGCCCGACACCAAGGCCACCAGCAGCGGCCCCAGGCCGCGCGCGATCGGATAGGTGTGGCTGAGGTCGCCGTAGGAATAGGCCTTCAGCAGGAAAAAATAGTAGGCGACGTGGATCGCGACCGAGAGGATGAGGAACTTCCAGGCGCCCGGTTCGATCATCGGGACGAAGGGCACGATGCAGAGGCCCATGACCGTACCCGTCGTCATGAGCAGGCCGAAGGTTGCCAGCCGGTCCGACTGATCCGCCTTCAGGATGGCGTTCCAGGTGGCATGCATCAACGCTGCTGCCAGCAGCAGCGCGACGATCAGGGGCTCGACGACCAAGGGGGCTACTTTCTTCTTGTTGCCCTCTACCTACGCCCGTGCCCAAGATCGAGAAAGGGCGGAAACGAAGACGAGGCATGCGATGACGATCGAGGCGTACAAGACGGCGCGCGAATTCCTGCTGGCCCATCGCGGCGACTACGCGACGGCCTATCGCGATTTCCGCTGGCCGCAGATGGAGCATTTCAACTGGGCGCTCGACTGGTTCGATGCCGAGCTGGCGCGCGGACCGCAGGCCAACCAGCCGGCCTTGAAGATCGTCGGCGACGGCGCGGCGAGTCTGACCTTCGCCGAACTGTCGGAACGTTCCAACCGCGTCGCCAACGGATTGCGCGCGCTGGGTGTTAAGCGCGGCGACCGCATGCTGCTGATGCTGGGCAACGTGGCGCCGCTCTGGGAAGTGATGCTGGCGGCGATGAAGCTCGGTGCCGTCGTCATCCCGGCGACGACTCTGCTGACACCGGTCGATCTCGCCGACCGCTTCGAGCGCGGCCGCGCCCGCCATGTCGTGGCTGCTGCCGGCGAGGCTGCAAAGTTCGACGGCTTCGACAAGACCCTGACGCGCATCGCCGTGGGCGATGCGCCGGCCGGCTGGCACGCCTACTCGAAGTTGCTCGATCACCCGGCCGAGTTCACGCCCGACGGGCCCACCCGGGCCGACGATCCGATGCTGCTTTACTTCACGTCGGGTACGACGGCGAAGCCCAAGCTCGTCCTGCATTCCCATCGCAGCTACCCGGTCGGGCATCTCACCACGATCTTCGTGCTGGGGCTGCGCCCCGGCGACGTACATCTCAACATCTCCTCGCCGGGCTGGGCCAAGCATGCTTGGAGCTGCTTCTTCGCGCCCTGGATCGCCGGCGCCACGATCTTCATCGCCAACCAGCCGCGCTTCAACGCGCGCTATCTTCTCGACGCCATCGTCGCCAACCAGGTCACCACGCTCTGCGCGCCGCCGACCGTGTGGCGCATGCTGATCCAGGAAGACCTGAAATCGTGCAAGACGTCGCTGCGAGAGGTGCTGGCGGCCGGCGAGCCGCTCAATCCCGAGGTGATCGAGCAGGTCGAGAAGGCCTGGGGCCTCACCATCCGCGACTTCTACGGCCAGACCGAGACCACGACCCAGGTCGGCAATCCGCCCGGCCAGCCGATCAAGCCCGGCTCCATGGGGCGTCCCCTGCCCGGCTACACGATCAGGCTGCTCGATGCCGACGACAAGGATGCCGAGGAAGGCGAGATCTGCATTGACCTCACGCATCGGCCGGCGGCCCTGATGCAAGGCTACCAGCAGGATGACGGCTCGATCATGCCGCTCACCGGTGCCGTCTACCGCACCGGCGACGTCGCCTCGCGCGATGGCGAAGGCTACCTGACTTATGTCGGCCGCGCCGACGACGTGTTCAAGGCGTCGGACTACCGGATCAGCCCGTTCGAGCTGGAGAGCGTTCTGATCGAGCATCCGGCCGTGGCCGAGGCTGCCGTGGTGCCTGCACCCGACGCGATGCGCCTGGCCGTGCCGAAGGCCTACATAACCCTGACGGCCAGCGGCAAACCCGACCGCGCCACGGCGCTGTCGATCTTCCAGCACCTGCGCGGCCGCCTCGCCCCCTTCAAGCGCATCCGACGTCTCGAATTCGCCGAGCTGCCCAAGACCATCTCTGGCAAGATCCGCCGCGTCGAACTCCGCCGCGACGAGGAAAAGCGGGCTGCCGAAAACCAGCGCGGCCCGGGCGAATTCCGGGAGGAGGATTTCCCCGAACTGACGAAGGGCTGAGAGCCTGATACAGTGGCGCCATGCTTCTCCTGATCGATAACTACGACAGCTTTACCTACAACCTCGTCCACTTCCTGGGCGATCTCGGCGCGCGCTGTGTCGTGCATCGCAATGACCAGATCACGGTCGACGAGGCGCTGGCGCTGAAGCCGGCTGGCATCGTGCTCTCGCCCGGCCCCTGCACGCCCAACGAGGCCGGCATCTGCATGGACCTGATCCGCGCCGCGGCGAAGGAGCATGTGCCGCTGTTCGGCGTCTGCCTCGGCCATCAGGCGATCGGCCAGGTGTTCGGCGGCCATGTCGTGCGTGCGCCGGAGCCGATGCACGGCAAGCTTTCGGGTGTCGCCCACAGGAACCAGAGCGTGTTCGAGGACGTGCCCTCGCCCTTCCAGGCGACGCGCTATCATTCGCTAATCGTTGACCGGAAGGATTTCCCCAAGGATCTCGAGGTCACTGCCGAGACCGGCGACATCATCATGGGCCTGCGCCACAGGACCTTGCCGATCCACGGCGTGCAGTTCCACCCGGAGAGCATCGCCTCGGAACACGGCCACAAGATCCTCGAGAATTTCCTCAGGATCGCGGGCGACCACCCGAGCCAGCAGAACAAGAAGGCGGCATAAGCGCCGACAACAAACATCTATGCTTGATCGGCGATCCCTCGTTACCTTGCTCGCCGCGTCGAGCGTCGCACCGTCGGCGTTCGCGCAGGCGTGGCCGGCCAAGCCGATCCGTATCATCGTGCCGTTTCCGGCGGGCCAGGCGACCGACATCCTCGCGCGCATGATGGCCGACCAGCTCACCAAAGCGCTGGGTCAGCAGGTGATCGCGGAGAACCGGCCCGGCGCGGGCGGACAGATCGGCGCCGATGTCGCGGCCAAGGCTGCGCCCGACGGCTACACGCTGCTGATGGTGACGATCTCCACCCATGGGATAAGCCCGGCGCTCTATCCGAAGCTGCCGTATGACCCGCAGAAGGACTTCGCGCCGATCGCCAATATCGGGCTGACGCCCCAGGTGCTGATGACCAGTCTGAAGAGCGGCATAAACTCGGTCGCCGATCTCGTCGCCAAGGCGAAGGCCGGCGCCGATCTCAACTACGGCTCCTCGGGCAATGGCTCGGCCAGCCATCTCGCCGTCGAAATGCTGAAGAGCGCGGCCGGCATCAAGCTCACGCACGTGCCGTTCAAGGGCAATGCCGAGGCCCAGCTCGCGCTGCAGAGCGGCGACATCCAGCTCCTGTCCGACGCCGTGCCAGGTGCGGTCGGACCGGTGAGGTCCGGCAAGGTGAAGCCGATCGGCATTGCCGACGAGCGCCGCTCGCCCTTCCTGCCCGACCTGCCGACCGTCGCCGAACAGGGACTCTATGGCGTCGTCGCCGTCGGCTGGATCGGGCTCTCCGCCCCGGCCAGGACGCCCGAGCCGATCCTCGACAAGCTCAGTGCCGAGGTCATGCGCATCCTCAAGGACCCCGAGGTTCTGGAGAAGATGAAGAGCCTCTCCTTCGTCCCGGCGAAGGAATCGCGCCAGGAGTTCGAGGCCTATATCGCCATCGAGAACACCAAATGGCGCAAGATCATCCAGGATGCAGGCGTGAAGATCGACTGAGTCGATTGTTCCGGACCGCGAGCGTCCCGCTCGCTCATGAAGTCCACACCCTGCTCACCCTCGGGTTCAGAGCCGAAAGCGGCGGGAACTCCAGAGCCAGTCGGCATTGCTTGAAACAAGCCCTGCTTTCACCGGATTGTTCTCGATGTACTCGACGGTCCGGGCCAGATGCCCTTCGTCCCGTATGTACCTGTCGAAATAGTCCCTATGCCAAAACGGCCCACTTCGCCCCAGGAGCCGGTTCGCCTCTTTGGCCGTGAACGACTTCCATGAATGGACGATACTACCGAGGGCGCTTCCGGCCGTTGGCTCGACGAGCACGTGCACGTGGTTCGGCATGATGCACCATGCGAGAAGCAGATATCTTTGCCCATCGAAGTGCATGAGCGCATTCTCGACGACTTTGGCCACCGATGGGTCCTTGAGGCAGCACGACCCGAAACCGGAATCCAGTTTCCCGTCGGTTTCCGCAAGGTTATCCGCCAGCTTGGCGAGGGACTGGGCAACCGCGCTGGGCAGGCTGTCGGCAAGCCGGAAGGTTACAAACTGTATGATTTCGGCCGAGTCGAAATGGGGTAGATACCCTCGCGAGTTCCAGCCTCTGTGGGTCATGCCCTTTGGGACCGCAGCGATCACACGCGATCTCACATGAGCGAGCGGGACGCTCGCGGTCCAAAAACAAGAATATGTCGATTTATCAGCGTATTGAACGTCTTAGTTAAAGTTAGGGCGCGACCCCGAAGCCGGCGCGCTGGATCGCCTTGGTGATCGCCGGAACGTCCGCGCCCTCGGGAAGACGCATCTCCCCGCTCTTCAGGTCGACGGAGAGAGGCGCGGTGCCCGCACCGGTGGCGGCACGGGTGACGGCCTTTACGCAGCCGTCGCAATCCATGCCAGTGACCTTGAGGATGAGTTCTTGAGCCATGTGATATAGCTTCGCGCCGGCCGGGCGAACCGGCAAGAGGCAAAAAGCGCGGGGTTCTGGGTGAGCGGCGACATCGATGATTTTCGCGGCCTTCTGGCCAAGGTGGGCAACGGCGAGACCCTCGGCATCGACGAGGCGGAGCGGGCCTTTGACATCATGACCTCCGGCGACGCGACCCCGGCCCAGATGGGCGCCTTCCTGATGGGCCTCAAGGTACGCGGCGAGACGGCCGAGGAACTGGCCGGCGGCTCGCGCGCGCTCCGGGCCAAGGTGCTGCGCGTGAAGGCGCCCGAGGGCACCATCGACATCGTGGGCACTGGCGGCGACCATCACGGCACCTACAACGTCTCCTCCTGCTCGGCCTTCGTCGTGGCCGGCGCCGGCATTCCGGTGGCCAAGCACGGCAACCGCGCCTTCACCTCCAAGTCCGGCGCGGCCGACGTGCTGTCGGCGCTGGGCATCGGCCTCGAAGTGCCCATCGACAAACTCGAGAAGGCGCTGGTCGAGGCGAAAGTCTGCTTCCTGATGGCGCCGCGCCACCACAGCGCCATGCGCAATGTCGCCGGTCCCCGGGTCGAGCTGGCGCCCTCGCGCACCATCTTCAACCTGCTCGGCCCGATGTCGAACCCGGCCCTGGTGAAGCGCCAGCTCGTGGGCGTGTTCGACCGACGCTGGCTGAAGCCGGTCGCGCAGGCGCTGGGCCAGCTCGGGCTGGAGCGCGCGCTGGTTGTCAACGGCCAGGACGGCATGGACGAGCTCACCACCACCACGGCGAGCTGGGCCGCCTCGCTCGAGAACGGCAAGGTCACCGAGATCGAGATCGCGCCCGAGGAGATCGGCGTGAAGCGTGCGACGCTCGACCAGCTCAAGGGCGGCGACGCGGCGCACAATGCCGAGGCGATTCACGCGCTGCTGGGCGGCGAGAAGAACGCCTTCCGCGATATCGTCCTGTTGAACAGCGCCGCCGCGATCATGGTCGCGGGCAAGGCCAGGGATCTGAAGGAAGGCGCGGCCATGGCCGCCCAGTCGATCGACAGCGGCAAGGCCAGGGACGCGCTGGCGACATTGAAGAGGATTTGCGCATGAGCGACACGCTCGACAGGATCGTTGCCGACAAGAAGCGCCACGTGGCCGGGCGCATGTCGCAACGCTCGCTCAGGGTCGTCGAGAACTTGGCCCGTGACACCGATTCGCCGCGCGGCTTCGCCAGGGCGCTCAAGGCCACGATCGCCGACGGCCGCTACGGCCTGATCGCAGAGATCAAGAAGGCCTCGCCCAGCAAGGGCCTGATCCGCGAGGATTTCGACCCGCCTTCCCTCGCCCGGTCCTACGAGCGCGGCGGCGCCACCTGTCTGTCGATCCTGACCGACCAGCCCTACTTCCAGGGCAAGGACGAGTTCCTGACCCAAGCGCGCGCGGCGGTGAAGCTGCCGGTGCTGCGCAAGGATTTCATGATCGATCCCTATCAGGTGCCGGAAGCGCGTGCGTTGGGTGCCGACTGCATCCTGCTCATCATGGCCTGCCTCGACGACGCGATGGCCGCGGAGTTGGCCAGGCTCGCGCACAAATGGGGCATGGACGTTCTGGTCGAGGTGCATGACGCCCATGAACTCGAACGCGCCCTCGAGGTTGACGCCGACCTGATCGGCGTAAACAACCGCAACCTCAAGACGCTTGCCGTCGATCTCGCCACGACCGAGAAGCTGGCACCGCTGGTGCCGAAGGACCGCGTGCTGGTGGCCGAGAGCGGTCTCGGCTCTCCCGCCGATCTCGCACGCATGGCCAGGGTCGGCGCCTCGGCCTTCCTGATCGGCGAGAGCTTCATGCGCAAGCCCGACGTCGAGGCGGCCGTGCGCGAGATGTTGGTGCGCGAGGCGGCATGAAGCGGAAAGCCGCGCTCACCCATTTCGACGAGGGCGGCAACGCCCGCATGGTCGATGTCGGCGACAAGGAGATCACAGAGCGTGTCGCCGTGGCCTGCGCCAGCGTCACCATGCAGGCCGCGACCCTGAAGCTGATCCGCGACAAGAAGGCCAAGAAGGGCGACGTGCTCGCGGTAGCGCAGCTCGCCGGCATCATGGCGGCCAAGAAGACGCCGGACCTGATCCCGCTCTGCCATCCGCTGGCGCTGTCGTCGGTCGACGTGAAGCTGTCGCTCGACCCGAAGCGCAAGGCGGTCGACATCGAGGCGACCTGCAAACTGAAGGGCCGCACGGGCGTCGAGATGGAAGCGCTGACGGCTGCCTCCGTCGCCGCCCTCACCGTCTACGACATGTGCAAGGCGGTCGACCGCGGCATGGTGATCTCCGAGGTGAAGCTCCTCCACAAGTCCGGCGGCAAGTCGGGGACATGGGAAGCTCGATGAGGCCGGGAATGCTTTCCGTTCGTGATGCCCATGCCCGCGTGATCGCGGCCTTCTCTCCGCTGCCGTCGGAAACCGTGTCCGTCACCGACGCCGCGGGCCGCGTGCTCGCGGTCTCGCCGAAGGCGCGGCTGACGCAGCCGCCAACGGATCTTTCGGCGATGGACGGCTATGCCGTGCGCGCGGCCGACGTACCGGCCGCGCCGGCGACGCTCACGCTCGTGGGCCAGGCGCCGGCCGGCGGCTCCTACGATCAGGCGCTGCAGCCCGGAGAGGCCGTGCGCATCTTCACCGGCGGCCCGCTGCCGATGGGCGCCGATTCGATCGTGATCCAGGAAGACACGAAAGCCGACGGAACGAACATAACCATCCTCGAGGCGCCGCGGCTCGGCCGCCACGTGCGCAAGGCCGGCCTCGATTTCTCGGTCGGCGATACACCGCTCGAAGTGGGCCGCACGCTGACGACGCGCGACCTAGCTCTGGCTGCAGCGATGAACCACCCGTGGCTCTCGGTCCGTCGCAAGCCCCGGGTCGCCATCCTCTCGACCGGCGACGAACTCGTGATGCCGGGCGAGCCGGTCGGCCGAAACCAGATCGTTTCCTCGTCCGGCATTGCGGTCGCGGCGCTGGTGCGCGGCTGGGGCGGCGAGGCGACGTTGTTCGACATCGCGCGCGATGACGCCCGGCTGATCGAAAGCTGCATCGAAGCCGGCGCGCAGCACGACCTGCTGATCACGCTTGGCGGCGCCTCGGTCGGCGACCACGATCTGGTGCAGGGTGCCCTGAAGGCCCAGGGCTTCGACATGGATTTCTGGAAGATCGCCATGCGTCCCGGCAAACCGCTGATGTTCGCCGCCCGCGACCGGGCCCGTGTGCTCGGCCTGCCGGGAAATCCCGTCTCGACCATGGTCTGCGCGCTCCTGTTCATGAAGCCCGCCCTGGAGCGGATGCTGGGCCAGCCTGGCGACCTGGTGCGGACCCAGCCCGCCCGGCTCGCCGTCGACGTGAAGCAGAACGACCAGCGCGAGGACTATGTCCGCTCCCGGCTCGGCCGCGCGTCTGATGGCACCCTCACCGTCGATCCGCACCCTGTGCAAGACAGTTCGATGCTGTCGGTGCTGGCCGCCTGCGACGGGCTGATGATCCGCCCGCCCCACGATCCCGCGCGCAAGGCGGACGACATCGTGCAGATCGTCGACTTCGCGAGCCTGCCCGGAGGCTATTGATCCACCGATTCTGCCCTCCGTTCCTCGGGATAACTTGACCAGAGGAAGGAACTAAACTAGAACATGTGTCGGGTTTCAGGATTTGTTCCTAAATCCGGTAGGCGTTCTGGGGAGAAGACGGTGCTCACCCGCAAGCAAAACGAACTGCTTCTGTTCATCAACAAGCGGCTGAACGATGACGGCGTCTCGCCCTCCTTCGACGAGATGAAGGAAGCGCTGCGGCTGAAGTCGAAGTCCGGCATCCATCGCCTGATCACCGGGCTCGAGGAGCGTGGCTTCCTGCGCCGCCTGCCGCATCGCGCACGGGCGCTCCAGGTCGTGAAGCTGCCCGACAGCGCCGCCCTGCCCGCGCCCAACGTCACGCCGCTGCTCGCCGATTCCCGCCGGGCCGGCTTCTCGGACGGCCGCGAAGGCTTCGTTCCGCAGATCGTGCGCGCCGATCGTGTGCCGCTCGCCGGCGCCATCCAGGCCGCCAACGAGGCCCAGGCGCTCAGCCTTCCCCTCTACGGCCGGATCGCCGCGGGTACGCCGATCGAGGCGCTGCGAGACAATTCGACGACCGTGGACGTGCCGGTCTCGCTGCTGGGCTCGGGTGCCCATTATTGCCTCGAAGTCCAGGGCGACTCGATGGTCGAGGCCGGCATCCAGAACGGCGACATCGTCATCATCAAGAGTTCCGACACCGCCGAGTCCGGCGAGATCGTCGTGGCGCTGGTCGACGATACCGAGGCGACCCTGAAGCGGCTACGCAAGAAGGGCGCCTCGATCGCGCTCGAACCCGCCAACGCCGCCTATGAGACCCGCATCTTCGGACCCGACCGGGTCAAGATCCAGGGCCGCCTCGCCGGCCTCTACCGGCGCTATCACTGATCTCACGCTCCCGGCGCCCTGACCGGCGCGGTCTGGCGCATCGAACTGTTGGGGACCCAGGGCCGGTCGCCACGGCGGGCGTTTGCGGTTTCGCGTCGCACGCCGAGGTCGTCGAGCCACAGCGCGTGGGCGCCGTCCTTCCAGGCATCGCGACGATCGATGACCAGACGCGGCCCGCGACAGCGCGCCTGCGCGTCGACGGTCGACAGCACGATGTCGGCCGAGCCGCAGGCTTCGGCCAGGCGTTTCTCGTCGCTCACCAGCGCGACGCGCCACGGACCCTTTCGCCATCGGCAGAGCCCCGTGCTGCAGCCGAGGCCGGCGGCCTGCTCGTCGGCACTGACCGTCCAGCGTCGGGCTCCGTCCTGCCCCTGGCGTCGGGCCCATGAATCGGTGACGTAGCGATCGAGGCGGGCCGAGGCGACATGCACCACCCCGCGCTCGTCGCGAAGGCCGAGCACGCGGCCGTCCTCGCTCATCAGAAGGTCCGGGGCCGGCGGCGGCCCCAGCATCAGGCCGATCGCCACGACCGGGAGCCCGGCATAGCGCCATCGCCGCCGCCACAGGCAGAGCCACAGGCCGCCGGCGGTCAGCAGCCACAGGCTGGCGCCGGGCAGCGACGGCACCAGCATCGCGGCCTCGGGCCACGCCGCGACGCGGAAGGCGATGGCGTTCAGCACGTCGACGCCCCAGCCCATCGGGACCAGCGCCACGGCCTCCAGCCCGAACGGCATCAGCAGCATGGCGAGCAAGCCCCACGGCATGATCCAGAAGCCGGTGAGCGGCACGCCGAGGAGATTGGCGACGACGCCGAGCAACGACAGGCGGTTGAAGTGGTAGGCCGCGAAGGCCCCGGTCGCGACCGAGGCGATCAGGGTCGTGAGCAGGCTGGCGCCCAGCGCGGCACCGAGCCGCCACAGCCAGCGATGGCGGGAGATTTCGGCGCGCTCGTGCAGGCGGCGGCGCCAGGGTGCGGCCGATTCCCAGCCCGCGATCAGCGCGACGACGGCGGCGAACGACATCTGGAACGACGCGCCGGTCAGCGACTCGGGTGCTATGACCAGCACGATGACGGCCGACCAGGCGACGAGGCGCAGCGACAGCGCCGTACGGTCGAGCAGGATGGCGAGCAGCGCAAAGGCGGCCATCGCGCAGGCACGCTGCGCCGGCACCGGCGCGCCGGCCAGCGCCGTGTAGAAGAGCGCGGCCATCAGCGCGAGCACCGCGGCCACCTTCTTGGCATCGATGCGCAACGCGAGTGGCGGGACCAGGGCGATGCCGTAGCGCACGAGTCCCATTACCAAGCCGACCACGAAGACGATGTGCAGGCCGGAAATCGACAGGATATGCGCCAGGCCGGAATCGCGCATGGCTTGCGCCACGTCCTTGTCGACGGCGGTCTGCTCACCGACCAGCAGCGAGGCGACCACCCCGCCCGCTGGGCCCGGCAACACATGCAGGATGCGGGCGGCCAGCTCGGCGCGCAGCGAGTCGATCCTGCGCACGAACCCGTCGGGCCGGCCGCGCTCGATAACGGTCGCGGGCGCCAGGGCGTAGCCGACTGCGCCGAGTTGCTGATACCAGGCGACCCTCTGGAAATCGAAGGCGCCGGGCGCCGCGGGCCCGGCCGGCGGCGACAGGTTCGCGAGCACGAGCAGGCGGTCCCCGATCTGCAGCGGCGGTGCCCCCCGGTTGAGGGTCACGCGCACCTTCGCCGGCATCATCTCGGGCGGCGGCACGCCGTTGCCCCTGAGCCGGACCGCTTCGAGGACGACGCGGACTCCCTCGGGCAAACGCTGGATGTCGGCGACCCTGCCCTCGACGTTGAGACTGAACAGAGGCCGGGTGAGCGTCGGCGCCGCGAGGCTTGCGGTACGCCAGGCGACGAGGCCGAGGCCCGACGAGGCGGCGACGCCACCTATGGCGAGAGCGCGGGCGAAGCTGCCGCGCGGTGCAAAGACGGAGATGAACAGAGCCCCCGCCGCAAGGGCCGGTCCCACCCACAAAGCCGGCTCGACCGGCAGCTCAAAGTAGATCGCGATGCCGAGGCCCAGCGCCACCGGAAGCCACAGCATCCATCGGCCGCGCTCGGCGTCCAGCTGTTCGGGGATCCAGGCGCGCAGGTTTGACACTAACCGGACGCTCCCCTACCTACGGCGCGCTTTTCCGACCAAATTGCGGCAAAACCCGCGCTTACCGAGCATGATCCCAGGTCGATGACTGTCGTAACCCGCTTCGCTCCTTCTCCCACCGGCTACCTGCATATCGGCGGCGCCCGCACGGCCCTGTTCAACTGGCTGTTCGCCAAGCATCACGGCGGCAAGTACCTGCTGCGCATCGAAGACACCGACCGCGCGCGCTCGACCGAACCGGCAATCGCCGCGATCCTCGATGGTCTGTCGTGGCTTGGCCTGTCGTGGGACGGCGAGGTCACCTACCAGTTCTCGCGCGCCGCCCGACACGCCGAGGTCGCGCTGGAGATGCTGGCCAAGGGCCATGCCTATCATTGCTATGCCTCGCCGCAGGAGCTCGACGAGATGCGCGCGGCGCAGAAGGCCGCCGGCAAACCGATGCGCTACGACGGACGCTGGCGCGATCGCGATCCCAAGGACGCGCCCGCCGGCATCAAGCCGGTGGTACGGCTGAAGGCGCCGCAAACCGGCCAGACGGTCATCAAGGACGCGGTCCAGGGCGAGGTCACGGTCGAGAACGCGCAGCTCGACGACATGATCCTGC